>NZ_JBFUIP010000024.1:0-47231 GCF_056401815.1 Aminobacter sp. P4_D5
GCTTGGCGAAGCCGGCGAGGATGAAGATGATCGACAGCAGGACGCGGCCTGCAAGGATGAGGGCCGAAGCGTTACCGCTGACGGCCTTTTCGGAAGCGATGGAAGCATTGGACATTGGGGTGAGGCTCCGTTGAAATTCGATGCCCCACACCTAATGGATTTCGACTGTTCACTAAAGGTGCGAATGTGTCGACAGATCGTTCACAGTTGGAATGATTTTGCGTTAAAGCGCCGCGCGTCCATTAGGAGGCGCAGCGCTCTAAACGTAAGAAAACTGGCAATCAACCCGGATGGGTCATGTCCTCCGGGCGCACGATCCGGTCGTAGTCTTCGCCCGAAACCAGTCCGGTCGCCAAGGCTTCCTCGCGCAGCGTGGTGCCGTTCTTATGCGCGGTCTTGGCGATCTTGGCAGCGTTGTCGTAGCCGATGGTGGGGGCGAGTGCCGTCACCAGCATCAGCGAACGGTCGAGTGCTGCCTTGATGTTGTCTTCGCGTGCTTCGATGCCGACGACGCAATTGTCGGTGAAGGAAACAGCCGCGTCGGCCAGCAGCTGCACCGACTGCAGGAAGTTGTAGGCCATGACCGGGTTGTAGACGTTGAGCTCGAAATGGCCCTGGCTGCCGGCGAAGGTTAGCGTGGCGTTGTTGCCGAACACCTGCGCGCAGACCTGTGTCAGCGCTTCGCACTGGGTCGGATTGACCTTGCCCGGCATGATCGACGAGCCCGGTTCGTTTTCAGGCAGCGACAACTCGCCGAGACCCGAGCGCGGGCCCGAGCCGAGGAAACGGATATCGTTGGCGATCTTGAACAGTGCTGCCGCGGTCGCGTTGATGGCGCCGTGGCTGAAGACCATCGAATCGTGAGCGGCGAGTGCTTCGAACTTGTTGGGTGCGGTGACGAAGGCGAGACCGGTGATGGCGGCGATCTGCTCGGCAACCTTTTCGGCAAAGCCAATCGGGGCGTTGAGGCCGGTTCCGACGGCGGTGCCGCCCTGGGCGAGTTCCTGGAGACCGGGCAGGGTCAGTTCGATGCGCTTGATCGACGAGGCGACCTGGGCGGCATAACCGCCGAATTCCTGGCCCAGAGTCAGCGGCGTCGCATCCTGGGTGTGGGTGCGGCCAATCTTGATGATGTGGTTGAATTCCTTGGCCTTCTTGTCCAGAGCGGCGTGCAGGCGCTTCAAGGCCGGCAGCAAGTCATGGACGATGCGCTCGGCGCAGGCGATGTGCATGGCGGTGGGATAGGTGTCGTTCGACGACTGGCTCATATTGACGTGGTCATTGGGGTGGACCGGCTTCTTCGAGCCCATCTCGCCGCCCAGCATCTCGATGGCGCGGTTCGAGATCACCTCATTGGCGTTCATGTTCGACTGCGTGCCCGAGCCGGTCTGCCAGACGACCAGCGGGAAATGGTCGTTGAGCTTGCCGTCGATGACTTCCTGCGCGGCAGCCACCACTGTTTCGCCGATCTTGGGATCGAGGCGGCCAAGCGCCATGTTGGCTTCGGCGCAGGCGCGTTTGACTATGCCGAGCGCGCGCACGACCGACAGCGGCTGCTTTTCCCAGCCGATCTTGAAATTGCCCAGCGAACGTTGCGCCTGCGCCCCCCAATAGCGGTCGGCGGCGACCTCGATCGGTCCGAAGGTGTCGGTCTCGGTTCTGGTCTTCTGGGCTGTCACGATCTGTCTCCGCAAAATGTCGTTGCGGGCATCGGCCTATCGCGTTGCACACAAGGCTTCAAGCGGAGATTGGCGACGAGTAAGAACCTAATCGGTTCAGCTTGGATGTCGTGTGAAGTTCGACGCTCCTGGCATGAGAAAAGGCGGCCGAAGCCGCCTCGTTTCCCGCAAGAACTTGTGGTCAAAGCGCCTTCTTGATCTTTTCCTTGGTGTCGCCATAGGCCTTCTGCACCTTGCCGGCGACCTTCTCGGCGGTGCCTTTGGCCTGGGTTTCCCTGTCGCCTGTGGCCTTGCCGGCCGCTTCCTTGACGGAGCCGGCAATCTGTTTGCCGACACCCTTGACCTGATCCTTGTTCACCATTTCGCATCTCCTGTGGCTTATGCGCGGGATCAACGTGCGGGACGCCGAGGGGTTCCCCTGTTGCGGTGTTTCGATATAGCTGGCGGGCTGGTCGGTTCAGAAGTCGGGGGAATGGATGCGGTGGGCAGTTAGTGTAGCGTTAGCCGCGAGCCTTGCTTTGGCCGGCTGTGCGGCCGGCGATGTCGGTCCGATCAACACGCTCACCTCGCAGGTCGGCCAGTCCTCGCCGGAATTCATCCCGGAGCCGGGCGATGATGGCTCGACGGTGGTGGGGCTTGCCTTTTCCGGAGGTGGCATGCGGGCCGCTGCTTTCGCTTATGGCGTGTTGCGCGAACTCGACGACACCATCATCGACGAGCAACCGGCAACGCGCAGCCTCGCCGATAGCATCCGCATGATTTCGGGCGCGTCGGGCGGTGCGGTCGCCGCTTCATATTTTGGCTACAGGGGAAGGGACGACTACCGCGATTTCCGTGAACGGTTTCTGATCCGGGACGCTGAAGCCTATCTCAGGAAATCAAGAATATCGCCGCTCAATCTTGCGCGCGCGCTCAACGGCGGCGTCAACGACCGCAACAGTTTCGCCAAATGGCTCGACGACAACCTCTTCGATGGTGCGACCTACGCGAGTTTGCGACGCTCCGACGCTCCGATCGTCTGGATAAACGCCTCCGATATCTACAATCGCACGCCGTTCCTGTTCACCTACGATACGTTCGCCGCCCTGTGCAGCGATCTCGACAAGGTCCGCCTTGCCGATGCCGTTGCCGCGTCGGCCGCTGTTCCAGTCATCTTTGCGCCGGTGGTCATCTCCGCAACCAGCCCGAAATGCGGATACAGCAAGCCTGAGTGGCTAAGCCGCGCGCTTGCCGATGCCGACGCCTCAATCCGTCTTAAGGCCTATGCCGGCGCCTTGAAGGCCTATCAAGAAGCTGACCGCCTCGACTATGTGAAACTGCTTGATGGCGGACTGACCGATAATCTCGGCATCACCGGCTTCACCATCGAGCGCTCGTCAGCTGGCACACCCTATGGACCGCTGTCGCCGGCGGCGGCCGTAAAGCTGCGGACGCTACTGTTCCTTGTTGCCGACGCTGGCCGCGACCAGGAGGTGGATTGGGGTGAACGGATAGAAGGTCCCAGGTTGGCCAACCTTCTCGAAGCCGCGACCAATACTTCTTTTTCGGCCTCGGTTCGCGATCAGCTGGATGCGCTGAAATTCGCCGTCAGTGAGTGGCGTGGCGAACTCATCCGCTATCGCTGCAGCCTGCCGGCTGAGGCCGTCAGGCGCCTCCGCGGTTCGCTGGCAGGCTGGGATTGCCGCGACGTGCGCCTGGTGGTCGAGCATCTGTCGTTTTCGGATCTTGATGGCTCGGCGCAAGCCGAGCTCAACCGCGTTCCGACCCGACTGAAACTGCCGATCGATCAGGTCGACCTTACCATCGCGGCAGGGCGCGAGACACTTAGGGTCAATGATCGGTTTCAGGAGGCCGTTGCCGACATCCGCCGCCACGCCGGCGTGTTGGACGCCCTGCAAATCGCATCTCGCGGCGCGAACTGACCGGCTCGGCGGCTGCAGGAGAGCATGAATCAGAACGCCTCCGGCACTCGTTAAAAGTGCTGGAGGCGTCCTAGATGTCCTTTGGTATTCCTTTTGGATTGCTCCATCCAGACGTGCCTCGGACCTGCATGAAACGACCATCGCCGCAAAAGGTTCCATCTCGTTGCGATTTATTTTGAGAAAATTTTCGCGACGAAAAAGGATGCCTGTCCTCACGCCAGCCCGGGCACTTCAGACAGGTCGTAATAGATCTTGAGGCCGCGTTCCAAGGCCAGCCGCACATCCTCATCCGCGCCTTTGGAGGCGCCTGGCAAGCGCAGGACGGCATCGCAATGGCGCAATAGCCGGTCGGCGACCGGGTAGGCGAATTCGTCATAGAGCGGATCGCCAGCCCCTTTCGAGCCGACCTGCCGCCCGAGYGGAAGTGCCACCCATTCACCGATCATCGGGATGTGGCCGGCGCGAAACAGCGGAACGGCGACGCTTTCGAGGCGGTTCAGATTTTCCTCCATCTTGATGGGGTCGTCGCCGGTGCCGGAACGATAGGGGCCGGCGATCAAGATGAGTATTGGTTTCGTAACAGTGTTCATGAGGTGTCCTGAAATTGTACGAATCTGCACGAAATTGATATAGCTTCGTGCGGTATCATGCAATATCGTGTGACATTACCGACCTGATGGAATTGCAAAAGTGCTCACAAGCCAACGAAAACGCCTGATCCTCGACCTTCTTGCCAAGGACGGGCAGGTGGTCGCCAAGCATCTCAGCCACCAACTGGAGTTGTCGGAAGACACGATCAGGCGCGATCTCAGGGAGCTCGCGGCGGAAGGATTGCTGTTGCGGGTGCATGGCGGCGCGATGCCGGTGTCGCCAACGGTGGTTTCGATCGGCGAACGCCGAACCATGGCGATGGACGCCAAGTCGGCGCTCGGCAAGGCAGGGGCGGCGATGATCAGGGATGGCATGTCGGTGGTGTTCGATGGTGGCACCTCGAACCTGGAGATCATCCGTCACCTCCCGGTCGCGGCCCGCTTCACGGCAATCACCCACAGCCCGACCGTCGCGGTAGCACTTGAGGACAAACCGCAAGTGGAGGCGGTGATCATCGGCGGGAAACTGTTCCGTCACTCGATGGTAGCAGTTGGAGCATTGGCGGCCGAAGCGATATCGCGCATCCGTGCCGATCTGTTTTTCCTCGGCGTCACCGGCGTCCATGTGACGGAAGGGTTGACCACGGGCGATATGGAGGAGGCGGCGATCAAGCGGCAGCTCGTATCCTGCTCCGCCGAAACTGTCGTGCTTGCGACAAGCGACAAGCTAGGTGCCGTGTCGCCATTTCAGGTTGGCGGTCTCAATGACATCGCCACATTGATCGTCGACGGCAAGGCAGCGCAAGACCGTATCGCGGCGTTCTCTCACGCTGGCATTTCGGTCATGCGCGCCGAGTATTGATCATCCTCGCAGGTCGTAGAGAAGCGCAGCGCAACGAAAAAGGGCGCCCGAAGGCGCCCTTTCCCTAAACTCGAGCCAGGTGGCTGGATTAGAAATCCATGCCGCCCATACCGCCCATGCCGCCCATGCCGCCAGGCATGCCGCCGCCAGCCGATTCCTTCTTCGGAGTTTCGGCGATCATGGCTTCGGTGGTGACGAGCAGGCCGGCAACCGAGGCTGCGTCCTGAAGTGCGGTGCGGACAACCTTGACGGGGTCGACGATGCCCATGGCGATCATGTCGCCATACTCGTCGGTCGCGGCGTTGTAGCCGAAGGTAGCCCCCTTGTTGTCAAGGATCTTGCCGGCGACGATCGAAGCTTCAGCACCTGCGTTCGAAGCGATCTGGCGGGCCGGAGCCTGCAGAGCGCGACGGACGATGTTGATGCCTGCTGCCTGATCGGCGTTGATGCCGGTGGCGGTGATTGCCTGGGTGGCGCGCAGGAGAGCGACGCCGCCGCCAGCCACGATGCCTTCTTCGACGGCAGCGCGGGTTGCGTTCAGCGCGTCATCGACGCGGTCCTTCTTTTCCTTGACTTCCACTTCGGTCGCACCGCCGACGCGGATCACGGCAACACCGCCGGCGAGCTTCGCCAGACGTTCCTGCAGCTTCTCCTTGTCGTAGTCCGACGTGGTCTCTTCGATCTGCTGCTTGATCTGGGCGACGCGGCCCTCGATCTCAGGCTTCTTGCCGGCGCCGTCGATGATGGTGGTGTTCTCCTTGGAGATCGACACCTTCTTGGCGCGGCCGAGCATGTCCAGCGTGACGTTCTCGAGCTTGATGCCGAGGTCTTCGGAGATGACCTGGCCACCGGTGAGGATGGCGATGTCTTCCAGCATGGCCTTGCGGCGATCACCGAAGCCCGGCGCCTTGACGGCAGCGATCTTCAGGCCGCCACGCAGCTTGTTGACGACCAGCGTTGCAAGAGCTTCGCCTTCGACGTCCTCGGAGATGATGACGAGCGGCTTCGAGGTCTGAACGACAGCCTCGAGGATCGGCAGCATGGCCTGCAGGTTGCCGAGCTTCTTCTCGTGGAGAAGAATGTAGGCGTCTTCCAGCTCGGCAATCATCTTGTCGGGGTTGGTGACGAAGTAGGGCGAGAGGTAGCCGCGGTCGAACTGCATGCCTTCGACGACTTCGAGTTCGGTCTCGGCGGTCTTGGCCTCCTCGACGGTGATGACGCCCTCATTGCCGACCTTCTGCATCGCTTCCGCGATCATCTGGCCGATCGAGGCTTCGCCGTTGGCCGAAATCGTGCCGACCTGGGCGACTTCMTCGGAGGTCTTGATCTTCTTGGCGCTCTTGACGAGGTGTGCGACGACTTCGCTGACAGCCAGGTCGATGCCGCGCTTCAGGTCCATCGGGTTCATGCCGGCGGCAACGGCCTTGTGGCCTTCCTGAACGATAGCCTGTGCGAGAACGGTCGCGGTCGTGGTGCCGTCGCCGGCCTTATCGTTGGTCTTCGAAGCAACTTCGCGGACCATCTGAGCGCCCATGTTCTCGAACTTGTCTTCAAGCTCGATTTCCTTGGCGACGGAAACGCCGTCCTTGGTGATGCGCGGGGCGCCGAACGACTTGTCGATGACGACGTTGCGGCCCTTGGGGCCGAGCGTGACCTTCACAGCGTCGGCGAGGATGTTGACACCGCGCAGCATGCGCTCGCGGGCGTCGCGGGAAAATACTACTTGTTTAGCAGCCATGTTTTAGCTCCTGGGCTGAATGCCCGTTACTTCTGATGTGGTTGCGAACTAATTTCGACGGTTCAGCCGATGATGCCCATAATGTCGGATTCCTTCATGATCAGMAGSTCTTCGCCATTGAGCTTCACTTCGGTGCCGGACCACTTGCCGAACAGAACGCGGTCGCCCGCCTTGACGTCCAACGCAATGATCTTGCCAGCTTCGTCGCGGGCACCGGAACCGACGGCGACGATTTCGCCTTCCTGCGGCTTTTCCTTGGCCGTATCGGGGATGATGATCCCGCCGGCGGTCTTGGACTCGGATTCGACGCGGCGAACAACCACGCGGTCATGCAGCGGGCGGAACTTCGACTTTGTCATTTGAATTTCCTCGGTGAACTGTTGAGAACGTTCCTCGGTCCGGGCTGGCCGGACTTGGTTAGCACTCACTTCAGGAGAGTGCTAACGTGCCGGTGAGATAGGCCGTCGCCCTTTTACTGTCAAGGGAACGACATCCACATGACAGCGAGATTCGTGGGTTTATACCCGAGCCTGGGCAATGGCTTTGCGGAAGTCGTCAGCCGTCATGCCGCGCTTGTACAGCGCCTTGCCGATCAGGAAGCCGGGCGTGCCCCGGAGCTGGAAGGCTGTAGCCTGGGCGTGGCTGCGCGCAAGCAGGCCGACGAAGATGTCTCGACGCGTGTCGAGCTCGCTGCGGGCTTGCGCGACATCGACGCCGATATCGCCCAGAAGGTCGGCGGTGCTGCGAAACGTCAGGCGGTCATGGGTGGTCATCAAAGTGCGGACGGCGTCGGCGTAGCGGCCCTGGCTGTGAGAAGCCAGCGTCAGCAAAGCCGCGTTGCGCGATACTTCGCCGAAGATCGGCCAGTCGCGCAAGAGAACGCGGATGTTGCCGTCCTCAGCCATGACCTTTGAGAGTTCGATGAAACTCACCTTGCAGTAGGGGCACTGGTAGTCGGTGAATTCCACAACAGTGACGTTGCCGTCCGGATTGCCGAGCACCGGTATGTCCGGGTCGAAGGCCACTTCGTCCACGCTCGGCATTGGATTGGCCCAAAGCGGCATGGGCGCTATCACGCTCAGGCCAGCAATGCCCTTGAGAATATGACGCCTGTTTGGCGACCGGTCCCGCATGCAATCGATCCTGTTTATGTCTGGGGCCTTCCTAAACGATGAGCGGCCATGATTGACAGCGGCCTGATCGTCGCGCGTGCGCACTATAGTGTGAACGTAAAATCATGGTGCAGTGCAAAATCCCCGCTTGAATGGTGAGCATGCTTATAATATATGCCGCTCATGAAAAATGAAGGCATCGAAAGGCTGGGTTTCCTCATCCACGACGCGGCACGGTTGATGCGTCGCAACTTTGAGCAGCGCGGCAGCGAATTTGGGCTGTCGGCGGCGCAATGGCGACTGCTTGTCAGGCTGGTCAAGGAAGAGGGTGTGGCGCAGGCGCGTCTTGCCGAACTTCTCGAAATCGAGCCGATCAGCGTGTCGCGACTGCTGGACCGGATGGAGGAGGGCGGCTGGATCGAGCGCCGTCAAGGCAATGCGGATAGGCGTGTGCGCATGATCTTTCCGACCGACAAGGCGCTTGAGGCCTTTTCCAAGGTCAAGGCAGTTGCCGGCGAGGTCTACGAGCGGGCGCTGAGCGGACTTACTCCCGAAGAGCGGCTCGCCACGGTCCATGGCCTGCGCACCATAGTCGACAACCTTTCCGCGGGCGAACCCGCCAATGTGAATTGTTTGAGAGAGACGACAAAATGAACGCGGTGGCGAAAGTGAACGAAAACAGCCTAAAGCTCGAACTCGAGAGCCCAGCGGCAGCCCAGCTCCAGCCCGCATTGGCGGCACCAGCGCCGGCTCCCAAGAGGCGTGGCCGCTTTGTGCTGATGGCGGCGTTGCCGCTGGCCCTGGTTGTCGGAGGCGGTTATTTCTACGTGACCGGCGGCCGTTACCAGGAAACCGAAAACGCCAATCTGCGTCAGGCCAGGATGATCATCGCCTCGGAGGCGGCCGGCCGCATCATCAAGGTTGATGTCGCCGACAACACCACGGTGAAGGCCGGCGACCTTCTGTTTGAGGTCGATCCCGAGCCCTACAGGATCGCTTTGGCGCAGGCCGATGCCGCGCTCGCCGGTGCACGTCTCAATGTCGAGCAGCTTCGCGCCGCCTACAGCCAGGCAGTCGCGCAGGAGCGGGTCGCGGCCAGCGGGCTCGATTATGCCCAGGCGCAGTTCGACCGCAGCAACGATCTGGTCACCAAGGGCGTGAATACCAAGTCTTCGCTGGACGAGGCCCGCATGGAACTCGACAAGGCCCAGCAGCAGCACAGCGCTGCCGTGCAGGGCATCGTCAGCGCCAAGGCGGCACTCGGTGGCAATCCGGACATCGAGACCGACAAGCACCCGACAGTGCTGGCGGCACTCGCCGCGCGTGACAATGCAGCCTTCAACCTGGCGCAGACATCGGTTCGCGCGCCTGCCGACGGTGTGGTCTCGCAGGCCGCATCCTTCAAGGTCGGTCAGTTCGTGAGTGCAGGTACTGCGCTGTTCAGCCTGGTCGAGACCGGCGACACCTGGGTCGAAGCGAATTTCAAGGAAACGCAGCTCACCCATATGAAGCCAGGCCAGGAAGCCGATATTGTGCTCGACACCTATCCCGACCGTACCTTCCGCGGCACGGTGGAAGCGATCGGCGCCGGCACTGGCGCGGAGTTCTCATTGCTGCCGGCACAAAACGCCACCGGCAACTGGGTCAAGGTCACGCAGCGCATCCCTGTACGGGTCAAGGTCGACACCGCCGACGCTGGCTTGGCGATGCGCACCGGCATGAGCGCCACGGTGTCGATCGACACCGGCAAGTCCCGCGGCTTTGGCAGCATCTTCGGCCACGCGGTGGCCGCGGAATAATCCGCGCCACAGCGGCGCGCTTAAAGTCCCGGACTGATCCGGCCGTCTAAGCGGCCGGCCCTCCGATTTTTCGGGTCGCCGCCTGACGACCGCAGGTCCCAAGTTGGTCGCAAGAGTTGGTCGAATGAGCCAGTCAGCCACTAAGTCACTTACTGAGGTGCCGCATCGCGGCCTGATCACCATCGCCATCATGCTGGCGACGGTGATGCAGGTGCTCGACACCACCATCGCCAACGTTGCGTTGCCCTCGATGGTCGGCGACCTCGGCGCATCCCAAGACACCATCAACTGGGTGCTGACGTCCTACATCGTCGCCGCTGCCATCATGACGCCGCTCACCGGCTGGCTGTCGGACCGCTTCGGCCGCAAGGAACTGTTCCTCGTTTCCGTCGTCGGCTTCACTATCATGTCGATGCTCTGCGGTGTTGCCTGGAGCCTCGAGTCGATGGTGCTGTTCCGCCTGCTTCAAGGCGTGTTCGGCGCGGCGATCGTGCCGCTGAGCCAGACCTTCCTGCTCGACATCAATCCCAAGGAACGCCACGGCCAGGCCATGGCCATGTGGGGTGCCGGCATCATGGTCGGGCCGATCATCGGCCCGACGCTCGGCGGCTGGCTGACTGAAAGCTTCAACTGGCGTTGGGTGTTCTTCATCAACCTGCCGGTGGGCATCGTCGCTTTCCTGGGCTCAGCCGCCTATTTGCCCACTATCGTCAAGCGCCTGCGCGGCTTCGATTTCTTCGGTTTTGCCATGCTGTCGCTTGGCGTCGGCGCGCTCCAGCTCATGCTCGACCGCGGCGGCGAGGTCGACTGGTTTTCGGCGGCCGAGATATGGATCGAGCTCGGACTCGCCATAACCGGTTTCTGGGTCTTCGCCGTGCATATGGCGACCTCCGAACACACGTTTTTGGACCCGAAGATATTCACCGACCGCAATTTCGTGACCGGTCTGGTGTTCATCTTCGTCATCGGCGTCATCCTGCTGGCTAGCCTTGCGCTTCTGCCGCCGATGCTGACGCGCATCTACGGCTATCCGACCATCACCACCGGCCTGGTCATGGCGCCGCGCGGCGTCGGCACCATGGTCTCGATGCTGCTTGTCGGGCGATTGGTGCGTCTGGTCGATAACCGCTATCTGGTTGTCGCCGGCCTGCTGCTGACGGCGCTCTCGCTCTATTACATGACAGGCTTCACGCCGCAGATGGATGCTTTCCTGATCATCTCGACAGGCGTGATCCAGGGGCTGGGGCTCGGCCTGGTGTTCGTGCCGTTGTCGACTGTGGCGTTCGCGACGCTTGCGCCGCGTCACCGCACCGATGCGGCGAGCCTGTTCAGCCTCGTTCGCAATATCGGATCGTCGATCGGCATTTCGATTGTCTCTGTGCTGTTGACCCGCAACATCCAGATCAACCATGCGGAACTGTCAACGAACATCACAGCGTTCAACCCCAACCTCATGGCTGTGTCGCCCGGTGCGGCAGCGGGGGACCCGTTGGCGCTGACGCAGATCGATGGGATGGTCAATATCCAGTCACTGATGATCTCTTACATCGACGACTTCAAGCTGATGATGATCGTCTCGCTCTGTGCCATCCCGCTGGCACTGCTGCTGCGCAAGCCGACGGCTCAACCGGTCGGCGGTGCACCCGCCGCACACATGGACTGACAAGAAAAAGGCGCCCATCCGCGAGGAGGGCGCTTTTTTCAGTCCGTTGGCAGGCGATTTTCGTCAACCAACGATGCGCAGGTTGGACAGTTCGTCCGCGATTTTCTTGAAAGTTTCAACCAGGTCGCCGCTGGTCGTGTTGAAGAACAGCTTTTCCGGCTTGCCGCTTGCGTCCTTGCGGAAGCGCGACTCCGAAGCGCAGGATTTCAGGCCTTCGATCTGGGCTGCGGTCGCTTTTTTTTCGGCCGCTGTGCCTTTTGTCGGATCGAGATCGAGCGCAACCGTCATGACGATGATGCCGCCTTTGTCTTTTGCGTTCGTACATGTGGTTGCCATGTGGTTGTTCATGGCGACGGTGTAGTTGGCCTCCGTGTGCTGGGTCTTGTCGAAGCCGGTTGTTGGCTGAGCCATAAACAGCCTGGTATCCGAGCCACCAATAGGCGCCTGTCCAGCATACCCGTACGCAGAGTAGCTCGATTTGCTTCCAGCCAGGTCGGTCACGCCGAAGAAACTCAAGGGATAGTAAGTGTTCGCGCCGTCGGTCAAAACGATGACCACCTTGTCATTGCCTTTTTCGGTTTCCGGTCGTCCGCCGGTAAATGGGGGCCCGCTCGACAATACACGCCAACCCCAGGCCAGGCCTTCCGGAACGTTGGTCGCTCCGCTTGATGCCATGGCGGTGATTGCCGCCTTTATGGCGGTAACGCCTGCCGGTTTGGAAACGTCGGTCAATGGCGTGATTGGCTTGGTCGTGCAGCTGTAGTGCGGTCCCTCACCACTCTTGACCGTAGCGCCATAGCTCTGGATGACGTTGTAGTATTTGGCGAGGTCGCGCTGCCTGGCAGCGGCGTTTGCCGATGTGTAGTTGTTGGTGGGGGTCGTGTTATCGGACCACCAGCTGTTCAAAGCATTGTCGTTGTTGGTTTTATCCCACTCATCCGGTGCAAACATCGGCACGAAATAGGTTTCCGGATGCGAGGGGGTCGGTGCGGTGTCGAGCATATTGTACGGTGCAGGCCGGGATTCTACGCAGCCCTGCCAGATGGTGTAGGCCTTGGTCTGGGTTTTATTGGAATTCGAATAGACTTTCATGTCGTCGTAGAGCGTAAAGCGCGTGAAAATATCGTTTTCATTCGCGCCCCAGCCTTTGCCCGTCTTGCGGACATATTCGCCTACGCGTTCGATTTTCTTGTTGGTTCCAATAGTTACAGGCAAGGTGAAGTTCTCGTGKTGAACTGGCGATACACCCGTCGCGTCCATCCAAGTTTCCTTGTAGTTGCCAGCTCCGACATTGACCGATGCCGCGAATGGCACGACGGCGAACTGCACCGGATTGACGACCTGCTTCATCTGCTCGGCCTGAAGTGAGAGCGTATCGACAAGTTGTGCCGCCGCCTCTTTGAGCAGCGTCATGCGCTTTTTACCGGTACCGGAGCCGATATAATCCATCGACCCGGAATTATCGAGGACGAGTGCGACTTCGAGCGTGTTCTTGAGGCGGATCTCGGATTTTGCTGAAAAATCGATCTGCGTTGAGCCGGAACCCTTGCCGAGCAGGGCGGCGGCGACAGGGACAAAATACGGGTCGTATTTGAGCGCTGCTTCGAGCTTCAGGGTGCCGCCGCCGCTAGTGTTATTTGGCAGGGTGATGGTAAGTGTCGTATTGGCCGGCTTTACGTGGCCCAGATTTGCCTCGAAAAAACTCTTCGCATAAGCCTTGGCCTGATCGTCGGTTACGCCTTCGACAATTCGTCGCGCGGTTGCGATGCCCGCCGCGTCAAGTGCGTTGCGCGTTGCCTCGCGTTCTCGCGATATCTCGGCGTAGTCTATGGCGAGGGCTAGCGCGCCCATGATCGGTACCATCGCAGCCACCGTCATGATGGCGTAGTTGCCGCGTTCGTCCTTCAGGAATTTGCGGATCATGCAATTGGCCCCCAAGCTCAAGCTAATAAAGTCACGCAAAACCATGAAATTGCGGTTCCCGAGCAGCCGAGAAAATTCAGCCCCGGCTTAGCCTGTCGTTTACCATACGAGCGCTGCTGCACGGTTTGCAGCCGCTGGCGGGAGCAGTTTGCACCGCCGCTGTGGCTGCATCAGGCGAAAGCTGGTGACAGGACGGGCCGGTTCGGATAATTCCGGGCTGCTTGGCCGACCGGCCAATCTCTCCCGTTGGGATCGATCGAAGGACAGACAATGGCGGGCTTGCCTCAATCAATCGCGTCGCTCGAAGCGCTGACCGGCCGCTATTCGGCCCTGCTGTGCGACGTCTGGGGTGTTATCCATAACGGCGTTGAGGCATTTGCGGAAGCAGCCGCAGCCCTTCAGGCGGCGCGCGAGAAGGGTGTGGCGGTGGTGCTGATCACCAACGCGCCGCGTCCGCGCGATGGCGTCATCGCCCAACTCGCCAACCTCGGTGTGCCCACATCCGCCTGGGACCAGGTTGTCACATCTGGCGATGTCACTCGCGAGCTGATCCGCTCGGGCCCGCGCCGCGTCTTCCATATCGGCCCCGATCGCGACTACCCGCTCTATGATGGCCTCGACGTCGACCTGGTCGAGGAGTTCGAGGCATCGACAGTGGTTTGTACCGGGCTCTTTGATGACGAGACCGAGACGCCCGACGACTATGCTGAGATGTTGCGCAGGCTACGCACGCGCAACCTGCCGTTCATCTGCGCCAACCCCGATATCGTGGTCGAGCGCGGCCACGAATTGATCTGGTGCGCCGGCGCCCTTGCCCGCGACTATGGCCTGCTCGGCGGCCGCACGCTGGTTTCCGGCAAGCCGCATCGTCCGATCTACGAGGCGGCACTCGCCGCTGCCGGCGAAGTGCTCGGCCGCGAGGTTGACAGATCGGAGGCGCTCGCCATCGGCGACGGCATGTTCACCGACGTCAAGGGTGCTGCCGATAACGGCATCGATGTGCTCTACGTCTCCGGTGGCATCCACGCCCGCGACTATGGCGAGCATGCACACATGCCAGATCCGGCCAAGCTTGCCGCCTTCCTCGACAAGCACGGTTATGCACCAGTGGCCACCATTCCGAAACTTCGGTAGGCAAGGTGATGGAACAGGGCTTTATCCGCGTTTCAGGCGAGGAAGCCGTGCCGGCGTCGCTGCGTGGCGGTGTCGTTGCCATTGGCAATTTCGACGGCATCCATCGTGGCCATCTCGCGGTATTGGAACGCGCTCTGGAAGAGGCGCGTCGGCACAATGTGCCGGCACTCGTGCTGACCTTTGAGCCGCACCCGCGCAAAGTGTTCCGCCCCGACATTCCGCTGTTCGTGCTGACGCCGCCCCATGTTAAGGCGCGGCTTCTTGAGGCGCTCGGCTTCGCAGCCGTGATAGAGCGGCCGTTCACGCGGGAGTTTTCCAGCCTTTCAGCCGAGGACTTCGTCACCGCCATCTTGGAGCAGCAGCTCGGCATCAGCCATGTGGTGACCGGTTTCGATTTCCATTTCGGCAAGAACCGGCAAGGCGGCCCAGCCTTCCTTATGGCGGCGGGTGAACGACACGGATTTGGCGTGACCCTGGTCGACGCGTTTCGCGACGAGGGTGCCGAGATCATCTCCTCGAGCCGCATCCGCGAGCTGCTTGCTGCGGGAGAAGCGGCCGAAGCCGCGGGCTTGCTTGGCTATCGCTACACGGTCGAAGCCGAGGTAGTGGGCGGCGCGAAGCTTGGCCGTACGCTGGGATTTCCGACCGCCAACATGCGGCTCTCGCCCGAAACGGGACTGAAGGAGGGCATCTATGCCGTCCGCTTCCGCCGTGCCGACGGCACATTGTTTGACGGCGTGGCAAGTTTTGGCCGGCGCCCGACCGTGAACGACAATGGCGCGCCGTTGCTCGAGACTTTCGTCTTCGACTTTTCCGGCGATCTCTATGGCGAGGTCGCGTCCGTTTCGCTGTTCGGCTATCTCAGGGGCGAAGTGAAGTTCGACGGCCTTGACCCTCTGGTTACCCAGATGAAACAGGACGAAGCCGAGGCGAGGGCGCTGCTCTCTGGCGTGCGCCCTCTCTCGGAACTTGACCAGGCTATCGCCTTTTAAGCAACCTTCCTGAGGCCCAGGCCAAAGGCGATGTAGGTGATGCCCTGGACGATAAGGTCAACGGCGAGGAAGATGCCGAGGATAAACAGGCTGTTTACCGGCCAGCCGGCCGCAATGACTAGGCCGGCAAGCACGGTGATGACCCCGGAGAACACAACCCAGCCCCAGCCTTCGAGCCCCTTGCTCGTGAAGCCGATCCAGATACGCATGACACCCGACGCGATCAGGCTGATCGCCAGAAACAGTGTCAGGATTGCTGTCGTGAGCAACGGATTGGTGAAAGCCAGGTAGCCGGCGACGACATAGAGGATGCCGCTCAGCAGCCACCAGAAGAACGTGCCCCAGGTCTTCACGCCGAAAGCGTGCACGATTTCGATCACACCGGCCACGATCATCAGCGTTCCGACGAAAAGCACCGATGCGGCGGTCGCGACCATAAGGTTACCTGCGGCGATGATGCCCAAGGCAAGCACAAGTACGCCAAGTGCTACGAACCAGCCCCATTTGGAGCGCACTTGCGGCAATTGTTCTGAAATAGCCATCGAACCCGTCTCCTTGAAATGATCAGTCCTCAATAAGAGTGGCACTGTGCCCATCTTGGAGGCTAGCCTCGGCAACCGAGTCGGTCCAGTGGCGGGCGGTCGGGGCAGAGAAATAAACGTTTGTGGCAGCATGCGAATTTAATTCAAATTTTACGCTGTTGGCATCAAACCCAAAACGTTCCTGGCGATTGGGTTTGTGGCGTACGCGGGGTTGTGATGACGTCTATTGGTCGTATTTCGGTAATGGCCTCGGCGCTTGCCCTGGCGAGCGGTCCGGCAATGGCAGGCGAGGGTGCCTTCGGTTGGCTGTCGGGCGACTGGTATCTGACGCTCGGTGCTACCGGCATGGTCCGTCCAAGCTTCGAAGGCTCGA
Organism: Aminobacter sp. P4_D5; assembly: GCF_056401815.1. NCBI lineage: Bacteria > Pseudomonadati > Pseudomonadota > Alphaproteobacteria > Hyphomicrobiales > Phyllobacteriaceae > Aminobacter > Aminobacter sp. P4_D5. The sequence goes on from NZ_JBFUIP010000024.1 coordinate 16,330, forward strand.
AGGAATACATGCTGAGTGCTCTGCCGCTCGTGTCGCTCGGCAAGGCTGGCCCGGAGTTGCGCTATTCCTCGCGAAACGACAACATTTCGCTTGCGATGATCGATGACGGCGTCGTTCGCGCCGGTATCGCCGGAAAAATCAATTTTGGCCGCGATGCCAAAGATGAATTGCAGGGACTGGATGACATCCCCTGGGGCGGCGAACTCGGCGGTTTCTTCGAATTCTATCCCACCGACTGGCTGCGGGCACGCGCCGAGCTGCGCCATGGCATCAGGTCGCACAACGGTTTCGTTGCCGACATCGCGCTGGACGCGTACCGCGATGTCACGCCGAACATCCGACTTTCGGGCGGGCCTCGCGTTTCGTTCGCGTCGGCCGACTATTTTGAAACCTATTATGGCGTGAACGCGCAGCAATCGGCCGCATCCGGTCTTGGCCAGTATGATCCTGGCAGTGGCATCAATTCGGTTGGCATCGGTGGCGCGATCGGCTGGAAGGCTACCGATAATGTCACCGCGAGCCTGTTCACCGAGTACTCCAGGCTGATGGGACCGGCAGCGGATTCCACCATCGTCAAGGAGCGTGGGTCGCGCGATCAGGTGACGGTTGGTGTCTCGACCAGCTACCGGTTCGACTTCAACCTTTGATCTCAAGCGAATTAGGCGCTTTATTCCGCGCGGCACCTCCGCTAAAAGCGCGGCCATGAGATTTTTCGCGCCCGTCTTCGCGACTGCGATACGAATTACTGGCCCGGCCTTCCGGGTGGCCTAAGGCTGTCCGCAAGTCCGGGACTTTTTGCCTGCGCGCCGCATGGCGCCTTTCCAGATCATGACAGTTGAACGCCCGTGGCAACTTTGCCGGGCAAGACGATGGCAAGACAGATGACCGATACGTCCGAAAAGATCGACTATTCCAAGACCCTCTATTTGCCGCAGACGGAGTTTCCGATGCGCGCCGGCCTGCCCGAGAAGGAGCCGGTGACGGTTGCCCGCTGGCAGAAGATGGGGCTGTACAAGCGCCTGCGCGAAACCGCTGCTGGCCGTGAAAAATACGTGCTGCATGACGGTCCGCCCTATGCCAACGGCAACATTCATATCGGCCATGCGCTGAACAAGATCCTCAAGGACGTGATCACCCGCTCGTTCCAGATGCGCGGCTATGACTCCAATTACGTGCCGGGCTGGGACTGCCACGGCCTGCCGATCGAGTGGAAGATCGAGGAGAAGTACCGCGCTGCCGGCAAGAACAAGGACGAGGTCGAGATCAACGAGTTCCGCAAGGAATGTCGTGAATTCGCCGCCGGCTGGATCGGTGTGCAGGGTGCCGAGTTCCAGCGCCTGGGCGTTGTCGGCGATTTCGACAATCCCTACACGACGATGAACTTCCACGCCGAAGCGCGCATCGCCGGCGAGCTGTTGAAGTTCGCCATGTCGGGCCAGCTTTACCGTGGCTCCAAGCCGGTCATGTGGTCGGTGGTCGAGCGCACGGCGCTGGCCGAAGCCGAGGTCGAGTATCAGGATTACGAGAGCGACACGATCTGGGTGAAATTCCCGGTCGCGACCGGCTCGGACACGCTGACTGGCGTCCATGTCGTCATCTGGACGACGACGCCCTGGACCATCCCCGGCAACCGCGCGGTCAACTATTCGCCGCGCATCGGCTATGGCCTGTATGAGGTCACAGCGGCTGAGAACGATTTTGGCCCACAGCCGGGCGAAAGGCTGATCTTTGCCGAAGCACTCGCCGAAGAGGCCGCGGCCAAGGCCAAGGTCACGTTGAATCTGCTTCGCAGCGTGTCGGGCGAAGAGCTTGGAAAGCTTGTGCTTTTGCATCCGCTTGAAGGCCTGGGCGGCGGTTATGAATTCCCCGTGCCGATGCTTGCCGGCGACCACGTCACCGACGACGCCGGCACCGGCTTCGTGCACACCGCGCCCGGCCACGGCCGCGAGGATTTCGACGCGTGGATGGACGCGGTAGCCGAACTGGAGAAGCGCGGCATCAACCCGGCGATCCCCTTCACTGTCGACGATGCCGGCTTCCTTACCAAGGACGCACCGGGCTTCGGTCCCGATCGTGAGGGTGGGGCAGTCCGCGTCATCGACGATCACGGCAAGAAGGGCGACGCCAACAAGGCAGTCATCGACGAGCTGATCAAGCGCAACGCACTGTTCGCGCGCGGCAGGCTCAAGCACAGCTATCCGCATAGCTGGCGTTCGAAGAAGCCGATCATCTTCCGCAACACGCCGCAGTGGTTTGTCTACATGGACAGGCAGCTTGGCGACGGCACGACGCTGCGCAGCCGCGCGCTGCAAGCCATTGATGACACACGCTTTGTGCCGGCTGCCGGTCAGACGCGTCTGCGCGCAATGATCGAGGATCGTCCGGACTGGGTACTGTCGCGTCAGCGCGCCTGGGGCGTGCCGATCGCCATCTTCGCCGATGCCGACGGCAATGTGCTGAAGGACGAGGCGGTCAATGCCCGTATCGTCAAGGCCTTTGAAAAAGAAGGTGCCGACGCCTGGTTCGCCCAAGGTGCGCGCGAGCGCTTCCTGGGCTCCCGCGCCAACGAGGCGTGGAAGCAGGTGATGGACATCCTCGACGTCTGGTTCGACTCGGGCTCGACGCATGCGTTTACGCTCGAAGACCGTCCCGATCTGAAGTGGCCTGCCGACGTCTATCTCGAAGGCTCCGACCAGCACCGTGGCTGGTTCCACTCCTCGCTGCTCGAGAGCTGCGGCACGCGTGGCCGTGCGCCCTACAAGGCGGTCGTCACCCATGGTTTCACCATGGACGAGGAAGGCCGCAAGATGTCGAAGTCGCTCGGCAACACGGTCGTTCCACAGGACGTGCTGAAGCAGTCGGGCGCCGATATCCTGCGCCTGTGGGTGATGACCACCGATTATTGGGAAGACCAGCGCCTTGGCAAGAACGTGCTGCAGACCAATATCGATGCCTACCGCAAGCTGCGCAACACCATGCGCTGGATGCTCGGCACGCTCGCCCATGATAACGGCGAAGAGGTCGCACTTGCCGAGATGCCGGAGCTGGAGCGGCTGATGCTGCACAGGCTTGCCGAGCTCGATGCGCTGGTGCGCAAGGGCTATGACGACTTTGAGTTCAAGCGTATCACGCGTGCATTGATCGACTTCATGGGCGTTGAGCTGTCGGCCTTCTACTTCGACATCCGCAAGGACGTGCTCTATTGCGATGCCCCGTCGAGCACCCGCCGCAAGGCAGCCGTGCATGTCGTGCGCGAGCTGTTCAACTGCCTGGTGAAGTGGCTGGCGCCGATGCTGCCTTTCACCACCGAAGAGGCATGGCTGGAGCGCAACCCGCAGGCTGTGTCGGTGCATCTCGAGCAGTTCCCGGAAGTGCCTGCAGCCTGGCGCGACGAAGCCCTGGCCGAAAAGTGGCACAAGATCCGTCAGGTTCGCAGCGTTGTCACCGGAGCGTTGGAGCTGGAGCGGGCCAAGAAGACCATCGGCTCGTCTCTGGAAGCGGTTCCCGTCGTCTACATGAACGACGCGCTGCTCGAAGAGGCCCTGTCGGGTATCGACCTGGCCGAGATCAGCATCACCAGCGATCTTGTCATTTCCCATGAAGACCTCCCGGTCGATTCCTTCGCATTGCGCGAGGTTCCGGGCATAGCGGTCGTTGTGGAGAAGGCGGAAGGCCGCGGGCTTATCAAGTGCGCGCGCTCCTGGCGCTACACAAGCGATGTCGGCTCGGACGCTGCTTTCGCCGATGTGTCCGCCCGTGACGCCGCGGCACTGCACGAACTGCAGGCGCTGGGTCGCCTGTGATCGGTTGCTGAAATGCAACGACCGGCCTGAGATCTCCGGCCGGTCGTTGCCCTTGACGGCTCATTAAGGTAAAAGCGCGAAACTTCGGCAGACATTTTGTCGCCGGATTTCCGTCGGATGAGCATACGGACCGGGACACGGCTCATAGCCGGCATCTAGCGAGAGGCGTTCGAGTGAAAATTACTGGCATGACGGACCGCATCAGCGCGCGCGGAGCTTTGCTTGCGTCGCTCGCCGTTTCCGGCCTGGCACTTACGGGCTGCATGAGCGCGCCTACCTATGGCACCGACAGGTCGGCGACCAATCAGCTTGCCAGCGACTTGACGAACATCGTGTCGTTAAAGCCGAAGACCAACAATATCGATTACAAGCCGCGCCCGGAATTGGTGAAGCCGAAGACCGGCGCGCAGGCAGCACTGCCGACGCCACAGGACAATATCGTTCAGACAGCAAGTGCCGACTGGCCCGAATCGCCCGAGGCGCGCCGCGCCCGGATTCGCGACGACGCGACCAAGAACCGCGACAACCCGAACTTCGAGCCTCAGGTCATCAACGACATGTCGGCGCTGAACGGCCCTGACATGAGCAAGTGGACGCCAGAGCAGCGCAAGCTCGAGATCGAGCGCCGCCTGCGTGAGAGCAAGCAGGGCAGCACCACGTCGCGCAAATATCTGAGCGAACCGCCGCTGGCCTATCGTCAGGCAGCCGGCACCGCCGCTCAAGACGAGCTCGGCGAGGACGAGGTCAAGAAGGAACGCCGCAAGAAGCAGCAGGCCAAGAAGAGCAGCAGCTGGTGGCCGTTCTGATCTGACGTTAGATACGCCGCGGCCCCTAGAGGTCGCGGCGGGCCTTGAAAAAGCCTTTGAGTATTTCGGCCGCGCGCGTTTCGCCTATCCCGGGATAGACATCGGGCGCGTGATGGCAGGTCGGCGAAGCGAAGAAGCGCACGCCGCTGACCACCGCACCGCCCTTGTCGTCGACAGCGCCGAAATAAAGCCGCCTCAGCCGTGCGAACGAAATAGCGGCAGCGCACATCGTGCAGGGTTCCAGCGTGACATAAAGATCGTGGCCGGTGAGCCGTTCGGAGGCGAATTTCTCCGATGCCTCGCGGATCGCCAGCACTTCGGCATGGGCTGTGACGTCATTGAGTTCGCGGGTGCGGTTGCCGGCGCGGCCGACGATTTCGTTGCCACGGACGATGACCGCGCCGATCGGCACTTCGCCGCGTTGGGCGGCAGCTTCGGCCTCCGCGAAGGCCAATGCCATGTAATCGGGCCGTTTCACGCCTCAACCATCCTGTTACCCCTCGCTAACCCCCGAGCTTCCTGTTATCTAGCCGCCGAAAAGGGCAAAGGCCACCATGGACGACGATCGAAAAAAATTCCCGCGCAAGGGCGGCTCCAAACCAGCTGGCGCAGGTGCCCGTGACGGCGCTCCGAAGAAATTCGGCAAGCCGCGCGCCGAGGGCGGCGCCAAGCCGTTTGCGAAGAAGCCGTACGCACCGCGTCCTGCTGGTGCAGGCGGTGGCGATCGTCCTGATCGTCCCAAGCGTGATTTCGGTCCGCGCGACGACGCCCGTCCGGCAAGTGGCGAGCGCCCGTTCCACAAGGGACCGCGTCCCGAGGGCAAGCCTTACGAGAAGCGCGAAAGCAAGCCGTTCGGCGACAAGCCTTATGCCAAGAAGCCATACGCCAAGCGTCCTGAAGGTGCCGAAGGCGTCGAGCGCCCCAAGCGCGATTTCGCTCCGCGCGATGGTGCTGCGCGTCCCGAACGCTCGGCGGCATCATTCCACAAGGGGCCGCGCCCCGAGGGCAAGCCTTACGAGAAGCGTGAAGGTGGCCGTTCCTTTGGCGACAAGCCATATCGTCCGCGTCCAGCCGAAGGTGCTGAACGCCCGCGCGGCGAATTCCGCAGCGACCGTCCGCGCGATGGTGAAGCTCGCTCCGAGCGCCCGTTCAACAAGGGTCCGCGCCCCGAGGGCAAGCCTTACGAAAAGCGCGAAGGCGGCCGCTCGTTTGGCGGCGACAAGCCATACCGTGCGCGCCCCGCCGAGGGTGGCGAACGTCCGCACCGCGAATTCCGCCCGCGTGACGGCGAGGCCCGGCCTGCAAGTGGCGATCGTCCGTTCCGTTCGGGGCCACGCCCTGAGGGCGGCAGGCCTTACGAGAAGCGCGGCGATGGCGAAGCGAGAGCGTTCCGGCCACGGCCCGATGGCGACCGTCGTCCGGTGACCGAGGGTTTCAAGCCGCGTTCGCGCGCTCCCGAGGATGCACCCGAGCCGGGCGAGCGTATCGCCAAGCGCCTGGCGCGTGCGGGCCTGGCTTCACGCCGCGATGCCGAGGAGCTGATTGCCGCTGGCCGCGTCAAGGTCAACAACAAGATACTGGCGTCGCCGGCGGTTAACGTCATGCCGGACGACATCATCCATCTCGACGGCATGGAAATTCCCCCCATCGAGCGCACCCGTCTGTTCCTGTTCCACAAGCCGGCTGGTGTCGTGACCACCAATCGCGACCCTGAGGGCCGCAAGACCGTCTTCGACGTGCTGCCGCAGGAACTGCCGCGCCTGATGACCATCGGCCGGCTCGACATCAACACCGAAGGCCTGCTGCTGCTTACCAATGATGGTGGGCTGTCGCGCGTGCTCGAGCTTCCGGCAACCGGCTGGCTGCGCCGCTACCGCGTCCGCGTTCACGGCAAGGTCGAGCAGAAGACCCTGGACGGGCTCAAGGACGGCATGGCTGTCGACGGCGTGTTTTATGGCTCGATCGAAGCGACGCTCGACCGTGAGCAGGGCAGCAATGCCTGGATCACCATTGGCCTGCGCGAAGGCAAGAACCGCGAGGTCAAGAACATCCTCGGCGCGCTCGGCCTCGAAGTGAACCGCCTGATCCGCATCTCCTACGGCCCGTTCCAGCTCGGCGAGCTGCCCGAGGGCCATGTTCAGGAGATCAAGGGCAAGATGCTGCGTGACCAGCTTGGTGAGCGGCTGATCGAGGAGTCGGGTGCCAATTTCGACGCCGACATCGTCAAGCCCTTCTCCAACAAGCCGACCTTCCGTAACGAGACGCCACGCGTTGAAGAACCGGAGCGTCCGAAGTTCCAGCGCGACGGCGAACGTGGCCGTATCGGCGAGGGTGGGCTGATCAAGAACCGCAAGCGTTCCAACGAGCGCCACCGCGAGGATATGCTCGGCCGTCTGTCGACCGAGCGCCCCAGCTTCGGCGACAGGCCCAAGTTCGGCGACAAGCCAAAGTTTGGTGACAAGCCCAAATTTGGCGACAAGCCAAAGTTCGGCGGCAAGAAGGGTGACGAACGCGAAAAGAAGCCGTTCGAAACCCCTGGTGCGCGCAAGGCCAATGTCTGGATGGCACCGGGTGCACGCCCGCAGAGCGAAAAGGCCAAGGCGGAAGCAGCGGCAAGGCCGCCGCGCGACAAGCCGCACTTTGACAAGCCTCGTTCTGACAAGCCGCGCTTTGACAAGCCCAAGGGCGATGGTCCGCGCGGTGGACGTCCGGGCGGCCCGCGCCGGGATCGCGGCTGATGCGGGTTGTTGGTGGCGAATTGCGCGGCCGGCCTTTGGCCACGCCGCGTGACAACGCCATCCGCCCCACCACCGATCGCACCCGCGAGGCGGTGTTCAACATGCTTGCCCATCGCTTCGGCGACAGGCTCGAAGGCGCGCGCGTGCTCGATCTTTTCGCGGGCACCGGCGCCCTCGGCATCGAGGCGCTGTCGCGCGGTGCGTCATATTGCGTGTTCATTGAGGAGTCCGCGGAAGGCCGCGGGCTCATCCGCACCAATGTCGAAAGCTTCGGCCTGACGGGCCGAACCAAGATCTTCCGCCGAGACGCAATCGGTCTTGGCGACGCCGGCACGCTTGGGCCTTTCGGCTTGGTTTTCGCCGATCCGCCCTATGGCAAGGGATTGGGCGAAAAGGCGTTGCGTTCGGCCCGCACTGGTGGCTGGCTCGCGCCTGGCGCACTGTGCGTCGTCGAGGAGGCCGCGACGGCTTCCTTCGAGCCTGGCCCCGGCTTTTCCATCGTCGACGAGCGCTCCTACGGCGAGACCGTGATCCGCTTCATCGTGGCCGAATAGCTGGCGGCGCCTGACTTCGGCCTCTTTCAGAGCCGAACATTACGAACAATTCACTTCCCGCCGCTTCATGCCGAAGCCTATAAGGCAGGCACGTCCACAATCAGAGGCAGTCGATGACATTGGGATTCTTGCGGGCTAAAGGTTCGCTGCCGACCGCACTTGCCTTGGGCCTGGCCTGGGCAGCGCCGGCTTTGGCCGAAGCACCGCGCAGTGACTGGACCGTCACCAGCTTCACGCTCGACAACGGCATGCAGGTCGTGGTCATCCCCGACCACCGCGCGCCGATCGTCACCCACATGGTCTGGTACAAGGTCGGCAGTGCCGACGAAGCGCCCGGCAAGTCGGGCATCGCGCATTTCTTCGAACACCTGATGTTCAAGGGCACATCTAACCACAAGGCCGGCGAGTTCGGGCAGAAGGTTGCCGAAATCGGCGGCAGCGAGAACGCCTTCACCACCTATGACTATACGGCCTACCACCAGACGGTCACGCCTGCGGCACTTGAAACGATGATGAGTTTCGAGGCCGACCGGATGCGCAACCTGGTGCTGACCGATGCGGTGATCGGGCCTGAACGCGACGTCATCCTCGAAGAGCGCCGCGCGCGCATCGAAAACAACCCCGGCGCGCTACTCAATGAAGAGGTCGATGCGACGCTGTTTCAGAATGAGCCTTACCGCATCCCGGTGATTGGCTGGATGCATGAGATCGAAAAGCTCAACCGGGTCGACGCGACTGCCTTCTACAACCAGTATTACGCGCCCAACAACGCGATCCTGATCGTTGCCGGCGATGTCGAGCCTGATACAGTCAAGGCGCTCGCCGAAAAGACCTATGGCAAGGTCGCGCGTGGGCCGGACCTTCCTCCACGCATCCGCCCGACGGAGCCGGAGCAGAACACCAAGCGCACTGTCGAGCTGACCGACGAGCGTGTCAGCATTCCCAGTTTCTCCAAGTCCTGGGTGGTGCCATCCTACCAGACGGCCAAAGCCGGGGAGGCAGAGGCGCTCGACCTGCTTTCGGAGATTCTTGGTGGCGGAAATCGTAGCCGGCTCTATCAGGGGCTGGTCGTCAAGGACGGGATCGCCTCGTCTGCTGGCGCAATGTTCGAAGGCACGATGGTCGATGACACCAGCTTCACCGTCTATGGCGCGCCGCGTGGCGAAGCCGGGCTGCAGCAGGTCGAAACGGCGGTCGATGTCGAAATCCGCCGCATCATCAAGGAAGGCGTGACTGCCGATGAGCTTGACAAGGCCAAGGACCGCTTCGTTCGCGCCATGATCTTTGCTCGTGACAATCAGGCGAGCATGGCCAACATCTATGGCAGCACGCTGGCCACCGGCGGAACCGTCGAAGATATCGAGAAGTGGCCAGACAGGATTCAGGCGGTGACCGCCGACCAGATCAAGGCGGTTGCCGCCAAGTACCTCAATCCCGACCATTCGGTTGCCGGTTATCTGTTGCCGGCGAAATCTGTCGAGAAATGATTTGATGACCACGCTCATGGCAATGCGTTTCAGGGTGTTTGCATCGGCAACGACGCTGGTGTTGGCGCTGATGTTTCTGGTGCTGCCGGCTGTCGTTGCCGCGCGCGCCGAGGTCCGGATCCAGGAGGTCAAGTCCGACAAGGGCATAACTGCGTGGCTGGTCGAGGACTATTCGGTGCCGATCATTGCGATCAAGTTCCGGTTCGATGGCGGCAGTACCCAGGACCCGGTCGGCAAGGAAGGGCTTGGCAATCTGATGACCGGGCTGTTCGACGAAGGTGCCGGCGACCTCGACAGTGACGCTTTCCAGACCAAGCTTGATGAAGCCGGCGCAGAGATGGGCTTCAGCGAAAGCAAGGATGCCGTCGGCGGCGGCATGCGCATGCTGGCCGACAGGCAGGACGAAGCATTCGAACTATTGGAGCTTGCGGTTGAAAAGCCGCGCTTCGACCAGGCGCCAATCGATCGCATACGCTCGCAGATTGTCTCCGGCATCGTCGCCACCGCGCGTGACCCCGAAACCCAGGCTTCGCGTAAATGGGCCGAGGCCATCTACAGCACGCATCCTTACGCGCGGCCGGATGCTGGTACGGAAGCATCGCTGAAGACGGTCACGGCGGATGATTTGCGCGCCTTCCACAAGGCCAATTTCACGCGTGAAAACCTCCATGTCGCGGTTGTCGGCGCGATCGACGCTGAAACACTGAAGAAGCGGTTGGATGAGGTCTTCGGCGAATTGCCGGAGAAAGCGGAACTGCTTCCAGTGGAGCGCGTTGAGCCGAAGCTCGGCCAGACACTGCATGTCGAGTACCCGCTGCCGCAGACCTCACTGCAACTGGTCTATCCCGGTGTGCAGCGCAAGGCGCCCGATTTCCTCGCCGCTGCCCTCTTGGATCACATCCTTGGTGGTGGCACCTTCTCCTCGCGCCTGTTCGACGAAGTGCGCGAAAAGCGCGGCTTGGCCTATAACGTCAGTTCCGCACTCATCGACCAGGACCATTCGTCGTCGTTGGTTATCGGCACTGCGACCCGTTCGGACAGGGCCGCTGAAACGCTTGGCGTCATCCGCGATGTGGTGCGCAAGATGGTGGAAGAAGGCCCAACCGAAGCCGAACTCGAGGCTGCCAAGAAGTACATGCTCGGCGCTTATGCCATCAACAACCTGGATTCTTCGAGCGCGATTGCCACCACGCTGGTCGATCTTCAGACCGACAAGCTCGGCATCGATTACATGCAGAGGCGCGTCGATCTCATCAATGCGGTCAAGCTCGATGATGTGAAGGCGGCAGCGCGCAAGCTGTTGTCGGTCGAACCCGCGGTCATGATCCTCGGCCCGAAATTGGCCGAGGCGAAAAAGGGATGAGCGCGACCTTCGCACTCGCGCTTGGCGGCGGCGGCGCGCGCGGTCTCGCACATATCCATGTCATCGAAGCCCTGGACGAACTTGGCATCAAGCCGGTGGCTATCGCCGGTTCATCGATCGGCGCGGTCATGGGCGCTGGCATGGCTGCCGGCCTCACAGGTCGTGAAATCCACGAGCACTCGCGTGCGGTGCTTGGCCGGCCCACTGAAGTCGCCAGCCGCATGTGGCGGGCGCGGCCGGGTACGCTTTCTGAGATGGTCGAAAGCGGCATCAGGGTCACTCAGTTCAATGTCGAGCGGATCCTCAAGGCCTTCCTGCCTGAAGGCGTGCCGGCGACATTCGAGGAACTCAAGCTGCCGCTGAAGGTGACGGCGACCGACTACTACGGCCATTGCATGTCGGTGTTTGAAGACGGTGAACTGTTTTCGGCGCTCGCGGCGTCGGCGGCCATCCCTGCGGTGTTCAGGCCGGTGACGCGAGGCAATACGCTCTACATCGACGGCGGCATCTACAATCCCGTGCCGTTCGACCTGCTTGAGGGCCTTGCCGATTTCACCATCGCCATTGATGTCGTTGGTGCACCGTTCGAAAACGGGCGCAAGCAGCCGAATTCCATCGACCTGATGTTCGGCGCCAGCCAGTTGATGATGCAGTCGATAATCGCCAACAAGCTCGGCCAGAACCCGCCCGACATCTTCCTCAGGCCGCCGGTGTCGCGCTTCAGGGCGCTCGATTTCCTCAAGATCGACCAGGTGATGGCCGAAACGGCGGCGATCAAGGACGAGCTCAAGCGCGCGGTGGACGAAATCCTTCAGTAAGTTCGCTCTGGTCGCAGACCTTACTGCAGCGTCGATGCCTTGCCGGTGGAGAAGGGCGACTGTGCAGCTGGCGGCGGTGTCGGCACTGGTTCGTCCTGATGCTGAGGTTCGCTAGCTATGGCGTTGACGACACGGAAGCAAACCAGCATCGACACCACGCCGAACACAACCGCGCCCAGGCCCCATCCGGCGATGACGCCGATGGCACCCCAGTAATGCGCGCCGACCCAGACAAAGGGGATGACGCCGAGCGTCGAGCGGCCCCAGTTGAACACCGTCGAATAGGTCGGGTAGCCGAGATTGTTGAAGGCGGCACTCGATACGAAGATCGCGCCGTTGAACAGGAAGCTGCCAGCGGCGAAGTGGCAGAAGAACACGATGAGTTCTCGCGCCACGCCTTCGGCGCCGAAAGCACTGGCGATCGGATTGGCGAAGATTGCCAACAGCGCCCAGACCGCGAGTACATAGGCGATCGTGAACAACAGGCTGTCGCGCATGGTGGTGGTCAGGCGGTCGAATTTGTGGGCGCCGTAATTCTGGCCGAGGATCGGCCCGACCGCGCCTGACAGCGCGAAGATGACGCCGAAAGCGACTGGCACCAGGCGGCCAATGATCGCCCAGCCGGCTACTGCCTGATCACCGAAAGAGGCCATCTCTATCGTGACATAGGCGTTGCCGACAGGGGTAGCGACCTGCGTCAGCATGGCCGGAACGCCGATGGCGAAGAACGGCCGGGCGGCATCACGCAAGCCGCTCAGATCGGGAAGTTTGATCAGCCTGTGCACGACATGGGCGCCGTGCAGGCCGATGGCCAGCATGACGAAACGCGTCAGCACGGTCGAGATGGCAGCGCCGTCGAGACCGAGATGGAAGCCGAAGATCAGGATAGGATCGAGAATCGCAGCGGCGATGCCACTGCCCAACGTCACATACATCGCCCGTCGGGCGTCGCCGACCCCGCGCAGGATGCCGGTGGTGCACATGCCAAGCGCCATGATCGGGAACGATGGCAGGACGATCTGCAGGAACCGTGTCGACAGGTCGAGCGTGGCACCGGTCGCGCCGAGCATCGACAGCATGGGACGCAGGAATGGCATCGCAGCGATGGTCATCAGCAAGGTCGCCAGGCCCATGAAGACCATCGATGCGCCACCCATGCGAGCGGCTTCCTCGCGCTGGCCACGGCCGAGGCAGCGTGCGACGAGTGCGCCGCAAGCGATGGTGAAGCCGATTGAGATCGAAAGGGTGAAGAACAAAAGCGTGGAGGCAAAGCCGATCGCTGCTGCCAACTCTTCGACGCCGAGCCGTGAAATGTAGAAAAGATTGAGCGCATCGACGATGAAAATGGAAATCAGGCCGATCGAGCCAGTGCCCGTCATGACCACGACATGGCGCATGGTCGAACCGGTGGTGAACTTTGCCGGAACTGCCGCCGGGGCCTGTTTGGACATGCGATTTCCCAAGGATTTCGGCACCGAAGCGCCGCAGTCTGGTCGTTTGACCATGCACCCGCCCATTGCACAAGCGGGTTCGGGACAATAGATGGGTGGTACGGGCCGCGACCAATGGGCGGCGAGCAATCGGAACACGCCAATGAACGATACCAACGACGCCGCGAAACTGGCCGACCGGGTGGCGAGCCTCGTCGAGGCGGCAAAAAGGGCCGGCGCCGATGCCGCTGACGCGGTTGCCGTGCGTGGCCGCTCGACGAGCGTTTCCGTGCGTCTGGGCAAGGTCGAGGGCACCGAGGCCTCGGAGAGCGAGGATATGTCGCTCAGGGTATTCGTTGGCCGGCGTGTGGCCAGTGTTTCGGCGACCGCCGCGTCCGATCCCAGGACCCTTGCGGAACGTGCCGTAGCCATGGCGAAGGTCTCGCCTGAAGATCCCTACCAGGGGCTTGCCGACGCAGCACTGCTCACCCATGCGCCGCGCGATCTCGACCTGTTCGATAACACTGTGGTTTCGGCCGAGCGCCTGAAGGAAGACGCGCTTGCCGCTGAAGAGGCAGCACTTGCCGTCAAGGGCGTCACCAATTCAGCCGGCGCGGGTGCCGCCGCTGGTCTGGGGGGCCTGGTGCTTGCGACCTCTCACGGTTTCGTCGGCCACTATGTCGGCTCACGCTTCTCGCGTTCCGCCAGCGTCATTGCCGGCGAGGGCACCTCGATGGAGCGTGATTACGAATACTCCTCGCGCCTGCATTTCGCCGATCTGGATGCCGCCGGCGAGATCGGCCGCAAGGCTGGTGAACGCGCGGTCAAGCGGCTCAATGCGCGCAAGGCAGCCACCGGTCCGGTCGATGTCGTCTTCGATCCGCGCGTCGCGCGCGGCATTGCCGGCCATCTGGCAGGCGCCATCAATGGTGCTTCGGTCGCCCGCAAGACAAGTTTCCTGCGCGACATGATGGGCAAGCAGGTTGCATCAGCCGCCATCACTGCCATCGACGAGCCATTGAAGCGGCGCGGCCAGGCGTCGCGGCCCTTCGACGGCGAAGGCATCGAGGGCGCCACCCTCAAGATGGTCGACAAGGGCGTCCTCAACCATTGGTTCCTGTCAACCTCGGCTGCGCGCGAACTCGGTCTTGTGACCAACGGGCGCGGCGCGCGTGGCGGCTCGTCAGTGTCGCCGTCCTCGACCAATTTTGCCATTGAGCCGGGAGAGAAGTCGCCCGAAGACATCATCCGTTCGTTGAAGCGCGGCTTCTACGTCACCGAGGTGTTCGGCCAGGGCGTGGACATGGTGACGGGCGAATACAGCCGCGGCGCATCGGGCTTCTGGATCGAAAACGGCGAGCTTGCCTGGGCCGTGTCGGAGGTGACGATCGCTTCCAACCTCAAGGACATGTTCCTGCGCATGGTGCCGGCAAGCGATCTCGACCGCAATTTCGGTACCGCCGCACCTACGCTTTTGATCGAAGGCATGACCCTTGCCGGAGACTGAGACTGTCGACAAATCAGAGCTTCAGGCCGAACTCGAACTGCTGCGTGCGGCAGCTGCCGAGGCCGGGCGTATAGCCATGGGCTATTTTCGACAGAGCCCAGAAGTCTGGTTCAAGGGCGGCAACTCGCCGGTCAGCGAAGCCGACTACGCCGCCGATCACTATCTGCGCGAAACGCTGACGGCAGCGCGGCCCGACTATGGCTGGCTGTCGGAGGAGACCGCTGACAATCTCGACCGGCTCGCCGCGCGCCGCACCTTCGTCGTCGATCCGATCGACGGCACGCGTGGTTTCGTCGAGGGCCGGACGGCCTGGTGCGTGAGTGTTGCCGTCGTCGAGAACGGCMGTTCGCTGGCCGGCGTGCTCGAATGCCCCGCACGCAACGAGACTTACTGGGCGGTTGCCGGCGGCGGTGCTTTCCTCAATGGAGCCCCGCTCAAGGTGAATGAGGCGGGCGAGCGCGTACGTATCGCCGGTCCCAAGCCGATGATCGACAAGATGCCGGAAGAATGGCAAGAGCGGCTCGATCGCGAAGCCTACATACCTTCGCTTGCCTATCGCGTGGCGATGATCGCGAGCGGTGCTCTCGATGCAACCTTCGTCAAGCCAAACGCGCATGACTGGGATATTGCCGCTGCCGAGCTTRTATTGACCGAGGCAGGCGGAAAGCTGCTCGACAAAGAGGGCCGCCAGCCGGCCTTTGCCGGCCGCGACATCGTTCACGGCGCATTGATGGCGGGCAGCGGGACACTGCTCGACGTCATGGCTAGAGTGATGGCGAGCCACGACGGCTAAGAATTCGCGAAGTGTTTCAAAATGGCCCGCTTTGGTCTAGATCAGGCGGCCCCTGAGATAATGAATCAAGGAAGCAGATGTCCGAAGAAGACGGAAAAAAGCAGCTGTTGCATCTGGTGTTCGGCGGCGAGCTGACGAAGTTGGGTGGAACCGAGTTCCGCGATCTCGATGCGCTCGATATCGTTGGCATCTACCCCGACTACAAGTCGGCTGAGCTGGCCTGGAAGGCGAAGGCACAAGCGAGCGTGGACAACGCCCACATGCGCTACTTCGTGGTCCACCTGCATCGGTTGCTTGAGCCGGACGCAAAGGTCGCCGGTCAGAACTGATGGAGCAACCCCGCATGGCRTCGCCGGCCGTGAGGTCAGCGGCGAAGAAGAAGCGTGTCAAGCAGCCGGCGTCGAAGACGTTCTGGCGCCGCATTCGCGAGCCGCTCGCCAAGTMGCGCTTCGCCAAGGGCGCGATAGCGAGCCTGTTCGCCGGCGCGATGCGCTTCGTCAAGCTGACCAACCCGATGACGAAAGGCTCCTTCAAGCTTGCAGGTGGCAGTTACGCCGACAGCGAACCGCTAATCATTGGCCTCTGGCACGGCCAGCACCTGCTTGCGCCAGCGCTTTATCCGAGCGAGCGCCGCCTGGTGGCAATGGTGTCGCGCAGTGCCGACGCCGAGCTCAACGCGCTGGTCGTCAACAAGTTTGGCATCGAGGCGGTACGCGGGTCGGGTGGCCGCGAAACCAAAAGCAGGCTCRATAAGGGCGGGGCGACCGCGCTCATTGCCCTGAAAAAGGCACTCGATGCGGGCAAGAATGTCTGCATGATTGCCGACATTCCGCATGGCACGCCCCGCGACGCCGGCATGGGCATTATTCTTCTCGCGCGCATTTCGGGCAGGCCGATAGCCCCCACAGCCATCGCCACGAGCCGCCGCAAGGTGTTGGAAGGCACTTGGGACAAGACCACGATCAATCTTCCTTTCGGCCGCTGCGCGCTCTTTGTCGCGCCTCCGATCGAGGTTGCTGCGGATGCCGATGACGCCGAGATGGAGCGCAAGCGCCAGGAGCTGACCGCTGCCATCGATCACGCCACAGTGCAGGCTTACCGCCTGGTGGATGGCATCCAATGAGCGAACGCTGGGCTCGTGCTTTCCTGAAAGCTTATCGTTATGCCGGAGCCGCGGCCTATCCGATGGTTGGTGGCTATGTCGCTTGGCGCGCGTCCAAGGGCAAGGAAGACCACAATCGCCGCCGTGAGCGCTATGGCGTGCCGAGCCGCGAACGGCCTGACGGACCGCTGATTTGGTTCCATGCTGCAAGCGTCGGCGAAACGATTGCCGTGGTGCCGTTGATCGAGGCTATCCTTGGCTACGGCATCAACGTCGTGCTGACGACGGGCACCGTCACCTCCGCCCAGGTTGCCGAAGAGCGGCTGGGCAACCGCATCATCCATCAATATGTGCCGCTCGACCTCAAGCCTGCGGTCAGCCGTTTCCTCGATCATTGGCATCCGGATCTCGCCATCATCGCCGAATCGGAAATCTGGCCGATGACCATCCTTGAACTCGGCGCACGGCGCGTACCGCAAATCCTGGTCAATGGGCGGCTTTCGGACCGGTCGTTCAAGTCGTGGAAGAAGCGCAACTATATCGCCGAGGCGCTGTTTGAGAACATGGCGCATGTCGTGGCGCAGTCGGAGGTCGACGGCGAGCGTTTCCGCGCGCTCGGTGCACGTCCGGTCACCGTCTCGGGCAATCTCAAGGTCGATACCTCGCCGCCACCCGTCGACGAACGCGCGCTGTACATGGTTCAGCGCCAGATCGGCCGACGCCCGACCTGGGCTGCCGTCTCGACCCATGACGGCGAAGAAGTCATGGCGGCGGAAGTGCATACCATGCTCCGCAATCGTCATCGGGGTCTATTGACCATCATCGTGCCGCGCCATCCCGATCGTGCCACAGCGCTGATGACTGAGCTGACGGCGATGGGGCTGAGTGTTGCGCGTCGCAGCACAGGCGATCCGATCACGCCTGATACCGATATCCTGCTCGGCGACACGATAGGCGAGATGGGGCTTTACCTGCGTCTCACCGAGATTGCCTTCGTTGGGCGCTCGATGACTGCACAGGGCGGCCAGAACCCGCTCGAGCCGGCAATGCTCGACACCGCAGTTCTGGCGGGGCGAAACGTCCAGAACTTCCGCGACACCTATCAGCGGCTGATCGATCGCGGTGGCGCCAAGATTGTCCGCGACCGCGACATGCTGGCCGGTGCTGTCAACTTCCTGCTCGGCAACGAGATCGCCCGCCATGACATGATGGCAGCTGGTGCCTCGACCGTCGAGGAAATGCGCGGCGCGCTGGCACGGACACTGAAGGCGCTCGAACCTTATATTCATCCACTGATCGTTCAGTCGCGCCTCAAAGGCGCGGGGGGGAGGTAGAGCTGGCAAGCGAAGCGCCTCCTTTCTGGTGGGAAAAGCCGGACTGGCGCGCATACGCGCTCTACCCGGTCTCGTGGCTTTACGCCTTGGTCGCTGGCCGGCGCATGAAAACCGCCCGGCGCGAGAAGATGGATGCGCCGGTGCTTTGCGTCGGCAATTTCACCGTCGGCGGCACCGGCAAGACCCCGATCGCAATCGCGCTCGCCAAGCAGGCCAGGCGCATGCAGCTCGTACCTGGCATCCTGTCGCGCGGCCATGGCGGCAGCTTCGCTGAACCCCATGTCGTCGACACGCACCATGACAGCGCCAAGCATGTCGGCGACGAGCCGCTGCTGCTGGCCGAACACGCGCTGGTCGCTGTCTCCGCCAACCGGGCAGCGGGCGCGCGCCTGCTGATCGAGCGCGGCTGCAATTTCCTCATCATGGACGACGGTTTCCAGAGCGCGCGCATCCATATCGACTACGCGCTGGTGGTCGTCGATGCGCGCTACGGCCTAGGCAATGGCCATGTCATCCCCGGCGGGCCGATGCGCGCGCGGCTGATCGACCAACTTCGGTTTGCCGATGCCATCCTCAAGATGGGCGAGGGCGAGAAGGCCGATGCGGTGGTGCGTCAGGCGGCGCGCGCCGGCAAGCCTATCTTTGCTGCGACCGCGCGGCCCCGCAACAAGAAGGCATTCGTGGGGCGACGTTTCCTCGCATTTGCCGGCATCGGTCATCCCGAAAAGTTCTTTGCCACGCTGAAGAAAGCCGGAGGGACGGTGGTGCTGGAGCGGGCTTTTGCCGACCATCACTTC
This sequence comes from Aminobacter sp. P4_D5, assembly GCF_056401815.1. Classification (NCBI taxonomy): domain Bacteria; kingdom Pseudomonadati; phylum Pseudomonadota; class Alphaproteobacteria; order Hyphomicrobiales; family Phyllobacteriaceae; genus Aminobacter; species Aminobacter sp. P4_D5. The sequence continues at coordinate 34,862 of NZ_JBFUIP010000024.1, forward strand.
TATCTGCCCGAAGATCTGGACGATCTGGTTGCCGCAGCTCAGGCTGGCGAACTGGAACTTGTCACGACATCGAAGGATGCCGCACGGCTGCGTCACGGTGCAGCTTCGCCGGAATTCCTGGAGCGGCTGAACGTGATGGAGATTGATGCGGTGTTCGACATCGAACACACGGCCGAGCGTGTCGTAGGCGAGACGCTCGAAGCCTGGCGGCGGCGGAAGATATCGGGCTGATCAGGGCATGATCTTGCGAAGCGACGGCTTTAGCCGCGCTTGCGCAGATCCGGGTTCATTTCGATTTCGCGCGCCAGCGAAATCGCTGCGTCGCGATAAGGCTCCTGGCGGGCGACGCTCCAGTATTTGAGTTCGTCGAGGGGGATCGACTCCGCCGTCACCGCGCAACGCACGAAGGAGCCGGGGCTCGTTACCTGGAAATCGCCGTCGAGGTAGCGAATGCGAGCTTCGCGTGCGCCGGGGCCTTCGAAACGGTTCATCATCGCTTTGTGCTCAACATCCTGGTGCATGGTCTCGAAAATCGGGATCGATCAATTGCACAGGTTCAAATCTCACCGCGCCCGCGCGTCCCCAGTAGGGAGTGGCTGCGCTGCATATTGGCTTTTATGGCCACAAAACGCCTGAGGTCAAGTTACCTGTCTTCTGCCAGGAACCGCTCGATCCGTTCGGGCGCAAGACCTGCCTGGGCACCGATGCGGCGCGCCAGCTCCGCCGCAGCAGGCCGAGGTCGTCCAACCGGCCGGTCGAGCCAATAAGATACCGGGTTCAGCGCGCTCCGTTCGTCGACAACGGCGATGCGGCCRGATTTGAGGTGGGATTCGGTCAGTGGTGGACGTGCCAAGGCTATGCCTAGGCCATGAGCGGCGGCGTCGAGCACCAGATTATAGTCCTCGAAACGACGATCCTGCGGTCGGGGACGATAGTCGAGGCCATGGGCGCTGAACCATGAGCGCCAGCTGGAAGCATCCGAATCGTGGATGAGCGGGTAGTTCAGCAGTCGTTCGGCCTTGCCGGCCCCGATCTGGGCGGCGAGTGCCGGCGAGGCGATCGGGAAGCAGTACTCTTCGAAAAGCTGTGCCGACACGCGGCCGGGGATCTTGCCGCGGCCGCAGCGGACCGAAAGGTCGATGCCTTCGTCGGCGAGGTCGGCCTGGCGAATGTCGATGTCGAGCACGATCCGCAATGGGGTCGCGCCGGCTTCGAGCGCCGAGAGGCGCGGCATCAGCCACAGCCCCGCAACCGAGGGGATAGAAGTCAGCCGCACCACGGCGGCACCACGTGGCTCGACCCAGCGGTCGGTGGTGTTGGCGATCAGCGAAAATGCTTCGCTGGTCCTGAGGTGCAGGCGCTGGCCTTCGAGCGTCAGCGAAACGCCGCGCGCCTTGCGCTCGAACAGTTTCAGGCCAAGCCAGCTCTCCAGCTTGGCAACCTGACGGCTGACGGCGCCATGTGTCATGTTGAGCTTTTCGGCGGCTGCTGAAAAGCTGCCGGAGCGCGCCGCCGCCTGGAAGGCGCGCAGGGTTTCAAGCGGCAGCATCGGTTCCAAGCTGTGATCCATGCTCACAGCTGATCCTTGAATTGATCGTTTGTCAATCAGCTCGAAATGACGTCACCTATGGCCCTCAGCCAATTTTCGAGATCAATGCCATGGCCATCCAGACAAGTACGTTGAATTCCACACCGACGGCGTCCGCTGTGACCATCCTTGCCGTGGTCGTTACCATCGTCGGCTGGGCTTCGGCATTCCCGGCCATCCGCGCCGGACTGACAGCGATCGGTCCCATCGAGCTTGGTGCCTTGCGCTTCGCCATAGCGGCAGTGCCGTCGGCCATCTACCTGCTGATACGCCGGCCCGCCTTGCCGGCATTCAACGAACTCTGGCGCTTCGCGTTTGGCGGCGTCTTCTTCGTCGCGCTCTACACCATCCTGCTCAACTTTGGCGAGCTGACCATTTCGGYCGGTGCCGCAAGCTTCATCATCAACGTCAACCCGATCATCACAGCGGTGCTGGCGATGGTGTTGCTGGGCGAGCGTTTTCCTGTATTGGCCTGGGCGGGCACCTTCTTGTCCTTTGCCGGCATCGGTATCATCGCGCTTGGCGAAGGGCAGGGACTTACCTTCAATACCGGCGCTCTGCTGATCCTGGGCTCGGCACTTTGCACCTCGATCAACAGCATCGTGCAGAAGCGGCTCTTCAGCCGTCACCACCCGCTGACCGTCTCGGCCTGGAACATGATCCTCGGCGCATTATGCTTGGCGCCGGCACTGCCCAGCGGTTTCGCGCAGATGGCGGTCGCCGACAGCGAGCCATTCTGGTCGGTCATCTTTCTCGGCATCGTGCCGAGCCTGATCGCCTATGCCAGCTGGTCGGTGGTGCTTTCCCGCCTGCCAGCCTCGCGCGCCGCTAATTTCATGTACTGCGTGCCGCCGGTGGCCGTGCTGATCGGCTTCGTATGGCTCGGCGAGACGCCCGGCCTGTTCGGCATATTGGGCGGCGTACTGGCGCTGGCGGGTGTGGTCCTGGTCAATCTCAAGCGGTGATGGCCGATTTGGCCGGCTCTAGCGCCGGCCGAACAGCTTTTCGATATCGGCGAGCTTGAGTTCGATATAGGTCGGGCGGCCGTGGTTGCAGGTGCCTGAACCGGGTGTCGCCTCCATCTGGCGCAGCAACGCGTTCATCTCTTCGGGTCTCAGACGGCGGCCCGACCGCACCGAGCCATGGCAGGCCATGGTCGCGGCAATCGCATCCAGCCGCTCCTTCAGCGTATCGGAGGTGTCGCTGTCGGCGATCTCGTCGGCGAGGTCGCGCACCAGCTGGGTGACATCGGTCTCGCCAAGCATGGCAGGCGTTTCGCGCACCGCAACTGCGCCCGGGCCGAAGCGCTCGATGCCGAGACCGAAGCGGGCAAGGGTCTCTGAATGCAGCGCCAGCCGCTCGGCGTCTTCTTCCGGCAGGTCGACTATTTCCGGCATCAACAGCATTTGCGCTGGCACAGGCCGCGAATGCAGCGCGTTCTTGAGCGCTTCATAGACCAGCCGTTCATGGGCAGCGTGCTGGTCGACAATGATAAGCGAATCCGTGGTCTGGGCGACGATGTAGTTTTCGTGCACCTGCGCGCGCGCCGCACCCAGTTCGGTTTGCAGCACGGCTTCGGCAACCTCGCTCAACCCGGCGCGTGCGTCGGCGCTGTGCAGAGGGCCGGTATCGAAACTTGCCTGCCGCTGCTCCGAGAAACCGTTATCGAGTGGCCGGTGCGGTGAACGCAGCGGGTCGAATCCCCCAAAGGTCGCGGCGCGAAAATCCGGATTGTAGGCGCGATGGCCACTGGCCGGTCCGGGATGGCCATAGGCGGTCGCACCGGGGCGGAACGCCCCCATCATCGCTTGCGTGCCCGTGGTGGCCGGGCGGATGCCCGCACCAGCCAGCGCCTGGCGCACCGCGCCGACGATCAGCCCACGCACCAGCCCAGGGTCACGGAAACGCACGTCCGCCTTGGCAGGATGCACGTTGACGTCGACATAGGCCGGGTCGAGGGTCAGGAAGAGCACCGTCACCGCATGACGGTCACGCGGCAGCACGTCGGCATAAGCGCCGCGTATAGCCGAGGCGATCAGCTTGTCACGTACCGGCCGGCCATTGACATAGGCATATTGCTGCAGCGCATTGCCCCTGGTGTAGGACGGGATCGAGACATGGCCATCGAGGCGCACGCTTTCGCGGGCGGCTTCGATCACGATCGAATTGTCGGGGAAATCCTTGCCCATCACCTGGGCGATGCGGGTCAACCTGCCTTGAACATCGTCTGATGCGGCGGAGAGTTCCAGTGTCGAGCGGTCGGTGCCCGAGAGCGTGAAGCGCACGGCTGGGAAGGCAATCGCGATCCGCTTGATCACGTCGGCGATGGCGGTCGCCTCGGCGCGCTCGGTCTTCATGAATTTGAGCCGGGCAGGGGTGGCGTAAAATAGGTCGCGCACTTCGACAGAGGTGCCGCGATTGGTCGCTGCCGGACGCACCGCCGAGACGCGGCCGCCTTCGACGGTGATTTCAGCCCCGCTGTCGGCAGCCTTGGTTCGCGAGCGGATGGCGAGCTTCGACACCGAGCCGATGGACGGCAACGCCTCGCCACGGAAGCCGAGCGAGCGGATGTCGAGGATATCTTCGCCGAGCTTGGAGGTGCAGTGGCGCGAGATCGCCAGCGAGAGTTCTTGTTCGGGCATGCCCGACCCGTCGTCGACGACGCGTATCAGGTTGAGCCCGCCGCCCGCGGTGGCCACCTCGATGCGGGAGGCTCCGGCGTCGAGTGYGTTTTCGACCAGTTCCTTGACCACGCTGGCAGGTCGTTCGACGACCTCGCCGGCTGCGATCTGGTTGATCATCGTTTCGGAAAGCTGGCGAATGGACATCGGGGCACTATAGCGGGATTCGCGTCGGCGCGGACAGGCTCTTGCCTATGGATACTTCGCGGAAATCCCTGTCAGGAACGCGCTTGCCAGCCAGGCTTGATCTGCCTGGTGAACAGGCTTCTCAAGCCTGCGTTGCCAGCCAGTCGCGCACCTTTTCGGCGCTTTCGCTGAGCGGACGGTTCTTCGGCCAGGCGACATGGAAGCCCTTGCCGGTGGTCATGACGTGATCGGTCAGGCGCACGAGCAGCCCGGCGGCTATCAGCCGGTCGGTGAGATGGCGCCAGCCGAGCGCGATACCCTGGCCCTCCATCACGGCCTGGATGACAAGGACATAGTCGTTGATGACCAGTCCGCGCTTGGCGACTGCCCCGTTGAGGCCTGCAGATTGGAACCACTGGTTCCATGTTGCAGCCGGGCGGAAGGGTTMTTCGAGATGGATGAGGTGATGCAGCGTCATCTCGGCCGGGGTCTGTGGTGTGCCCGCGCGCGCGACATAGGCCGGGCCGGCAACGGGGTAAATCTCCTCGCCTGATATCGGCAGCAGCTCATAGTCGGGCCAATCCTCGGCGTTGCCGCCGCGAATTCCCAAGGGAATGCCCTCGGCGATCAGATCGAGGTCGCGGTCGGCGGTCTGGATGCGCAGGTCTATGCCGGGCAGGTCGTCTCGGAATTTTTGCAGGCGCGGCATCATCCAGAACGAGGCGAAGGCGGTGGAAGCCGACAGCGTAACATGCATGCCGCCCGCGCGTGCCCGGAGCTCCTCGGCCGACTTGCGGATATGCGACAGGCCAAGCGTGACGTCGGCATGGAAGCGCTCGCCGGCCTCCGTGAGCAAAACTTGACGGTGGCGGCGCTGGAATAGTTGCGCGCCGAGCTGCTCCTCCAACCCGCGAATGGCATAGGAGACCGCGGCCTGGGTCATGCCGAGTTCGCGGCCCGCAGCAGTGAAACTCGACAGCCGACCGGCTGCCTCGAAGACGATAAGGCTGCCGGCGGAGGGCAGGAGATGGCGCAGGCTTTGCATAAGTGCAGATTATGCAAATGATGAGGATTTTCAAGCGTCACAGCAGCCGGTCCAAAGGCTAGCTTCATGCTGGAGTGCTTTGGAGCCATGTATGAACGTCGTTGCGCCTGAAATCCAGACCGAGCCGACGAAGCGCCGCGAGCGTGGCGGCCGTAATGCGCGCCGTGAACAGCGCTCGCACGGGCCCGAGGCGCATGGTCGACCCTACATCCTCCGGAACATCCCGACCTACGATATATTGTCGGAGGAAAACCTCGTCCGCATCGAAGAGACGGCCGACCGCATCCTCGCCGAAATCGGCATGGAGTTTCGCGACGACCCGGTGGCGCTCGATCACTGGAAGCGGGCCGGGGCCAAGGTCGACGGCGTGCTCGTCAAATTTGAGCCAGGCATGCTGCGCGAAGTGCTGAAGACAGCACCCGCCCAATTCACCCAGCATGCCCGCAACCCTGAGCGCTCGGTGGTCATAGGCGGCAAAAGCGTCGTCTTTTCACCGGCCTACGGTTCGCCCTTCGTCATGGATCTCGACAATGGCCGGCGCTACGGCACCATCGAGGATTTCCGCAATTTCGTGAAGCTGGCGCAGTCCTCGCCCTGGCTGCACCATTCCGGCGGCACGATCTGCGAACCAGTGGACGTGCCGGTCAACAAGCGCCATCTCGACATGGTCTACAGCCATATCCGCTACTCCGACCGTGGCTTCATGGGCTCGGTGACGTCGGAGAGCCGGGCGGAGGACTCCATCGACATGGCCCGCATCGTCTTTGGCGAACAATTCACCGATGAGAATTGCGTCATCCTGGGCAACGTCAACGTCAACTCACCGCTGGTCTGGGACGCCACCATGACCACCGCATTGCGCGCTTATGCGCGGGCCAACCAGGCGGCGGTCGTTGTGCCCTTCATCCTTGGCGGTGCCATGGGTCCGGTTACCAATGCCGGCGCCATTGCCCAGTCGCTCGCCGAAACCATGGCCGGCTGCGCGTTGACCCAGCTCGAACGCCCCGGCGCGCCGGTCATTTTSGGCAATTTCCTGTCGTCGATGTCGCTGCGCTCAGGTTCGCCGACATTCGGCACGCCGGAGCCGGCCATCGGCTCGATGGTCATTGGGCAACTTGCGCGGCGACTGAACCTGCCGCTCCGCTGCTCMGGCAACTTCACCACGTCGAAGCTGCCCGACGCACACGCCATGAACGAAGGCACCATGGCGATGCTGGCGGCTGTGCATTGCGGCGCCAATTTCATCCTGCATTCGGCCGGCTTCCTCGATGGACTCTTGTCGATGTCTTTCGAAAAATTCGTCATGGACATCGATTTCTGCGGTGCGCTGCACACCTATCTCGACGGCGTGAAGATCGACGACAATCAGCTAGCGCTTGACGCTTTCAAGGAAGTCGGGCCCGGCAGCCACTTCTTCGGCTGCGCGCACACCATGGCCAACTACGAAACGGCGTTTTGGGATTCGGCGGTCGCCGACAACGAGCCCTATGAGAAATGGCAGGCCGCGGGCTCGCTCGATGCCGCCATGCGCGCCAACAAGCGCTGGAAGACGATGCTCGCCGAATACGAAGCGCCACCGCTGGATGTCGCAATCGACGAGGCGCTTAACGACTTCATGGCGCGCAAGAAGGCGTCGATGGACGATGCGTGGTATTGACGGAGACTGGTAGGAGCGGAGTATCCTTGTCTGCATATATGCGAGGCTAAGACATGACCAAATTGCTCGAGCAGGCATTGGAGGCAGCTCGAAAGCTCTCCAGGGATGATCAGGACGACATTGCCCGCGCGATCTTTGAGTTGGTAGGTGCGGGTTCTGCCGAGCCTGTCCCGTTGACCGCTGAAGAACGCTTGGCCATCGAACGGTCCCGCGCCGCTGCCGCGCGCGGTGAGTTTGCGTCGGACGAGCAAGTTCGGGCAGTCTGGGCCAAGTACGGCGGATGAGGTTGCGTTATACCCTCTCGGCTCTTGCCGACCTCGAAGGGATACTCGACCATGTCGCCGATCAATCGCCATCGGGCGGCCGGAAAGTCGCCAAGCGCATAAAGATGATCACAGAATTGCTGTGCCGCCATCCTGAGGTGGGTCGCCTGACCGAAGTGGAGGGTATCCGGCGGATCAATGCGAGGCCGTATCCTTATCTGATTTTCTACGAGTTTACTGGCAACGACATTGTCATTCATGCGGTTCGGCACGGCGCGCGCGACCCAGCCAGTACGCCGGGATCGGGCGGTTCGTGATGCGATGCGCAGGCCCATTTGCTGTTGTGTCTTGCCTGCCTTTGCTGGCCACACCGGCTCTTGCCGGAACGGCGCTGGAGGCGGTCAAGCCGTTCTACGATCATATCGGGTTGGAACTCGACCCGGCCGAGCGTGGCCGCTTCGTAGATCCGGCAAAAGCCGTGCTCGATGCTCGCGACCAATTGGTGAAGTCGGGTCAGGGCGATTGTCTTGACACCAACATGCCACTCGACAGTGCGGCCTACGACAAGGCCGAACTCGACAAGAGCCTGAAACTGAACGAAGCGGAGAGCGGCGAGAGCGCGATCGTGGTCGCAACCTTCACGGCGTCAGGCGAACCGCACCGCATGCAATGGAAGTTGAAGAAGGTCGACGGCGAATGGAAGATCGCCGATTTTTTATCGGTGACCAACGAATGGGCGTTCAGCCAGTATCAATGCGAATGAACGCCCTTAGCATCCCTGTGAGCAGCTCAGCCGCGCCCGCGATAAGGCGCGACGCCGGTGTCTGGCAGCCACGATCCCTCGGGCGGCGTGCCCGTCTGCCAGAACACGTCGATGGGGATACCACCGCGCGGATACCAGTAGCCKGCTATGCGCAGCCACAACGGCCTGGTTGCTTCGACGATGCGGCGGCCGATCATCACGGTACAATCCTCGTGGAATGCGCCATGGTTGCGGAACGAGACCATGAACAGCTTCAGCGACTTCGATTCGACCAGAAGCTGGTCCGGGGCGTAATCGATGACGATGTGCGCGAAGTCGGGCTGGCCGGTGACCGGGCAGAGCGAAGTAAATTCCGGGCAGGTGAAGCGCACGATGGCGGGCGGGCCGCCAACGCGGTCGTAAGGCACGGTTTCGAGCACGGCGGTTTCGGGCGAGGTCGGCGTTTCGACCTTGGTGCCAAGCTGGGTCAGGCTATCGGTGATGGTCATTGGGTGGCTCTTCGGGGTGGCTCTGGCTCATTGCTGTGGTTCGCTGGTGCGCGCAACTCAATGTCCAGATTTTAAGTGGCGTGTATTAGCGCCGGATAATGCAGGAATGCAATGACCAGCAACGACCCGCTTCTCCAGCCCTACCAGCTCAAGCATCTGACGTTGAAGAACCGCGTCATGTCGACGAGCCACGAGCCGGCCTATTCCGAAGACGGCATGCCCAACGAGCGCTACCGGCTCTACCATGCGGAGAAGGCCAAGGGCGGCATGGCGCTGACGATGACGGCAGGTTCGGCGATCGTTTCGCGCGACAGCCCGGCGGCCTTCGGCAATCTGCACGCCTATGACGATGCCATAGTGCCGTGGCTGCGGGCGTTGGCGGACGACTGCCACGAGCACGACTGCAAGGTGATGATCCAGATCAGCCATCTCGGCCGCCGCACCAATTGGAACAAGGCCGACTGGCTGCCGGTGCTGAGCGCCTCTCCGGTGCGCGAGGCTGCCCACCGCACATTTCCCAAGATAATCGAGGATTGGGACATCGAGCGCATCGTCGCCGACTATGCCTCTGCTGCCCAGCGCATGCAGGCGGCGGGGCTCGACGGCATCGAGTTCGAGGCCTACGGCCATCTGATGGACGGGTTCTGGTCGCCGGCCACCAACCACCGCGATGATGACTTTGGCGGCTCGCTCGACAATAGGCTGCGCTTTACTTGGCAAGTGATCGATGCGGTGCGGGCTGCCGTCGGCAACGAGTTCATCGTTGGCATCCGCATGGTCGCTGACGAGGACTTCGAAAAAGGCCTGTCGAAGGACGAGGGCATCGAGATCGCACGTCGGCTGGCTTCGTCGGGCAAGTTCGATTTCCTCAACATCATTCGCGGCCATATCGACACCGACGCCGCGCTCACCGGCGTCATCCCGCTGCACGGCATGGCCTCGTCGCCTCATCTCGACTTTGCCGGCGAGGTGAGGGCGGCAACCAAGTTCCCGGTCTTCCATGCCGCGCGTATTTCCGACGTTGCAACAGCCCGCCATGCCATCGCTGCCGGCAAACTCGACATGGTCGGCATGACGCGTGCCCATATTGCCGAGCCGCATATCATCAAGAAGGTGCTGGAGGGGCGTGAGCATCAGATCAGGCCGTGCGTAGGTGCCACCTACTGCCTCGACCGTATTTATGAGGGCGGCGGCGCACTGTGTATCCACAACGCAGCGACAGGCCGCGAAGCGACGATCCCGCATGTGATTTCACGCACCCAAGGCCCGCTGCGCAAGGTCGTCGTGGTCGGCGCGGGTGCTGCCGGCCTTGAGGCCGCACGGGTGCTGGCCGAGCGCGGCCACAAGGTGACCGTGCTGGAGGCATCAAGCCAGGCTGGCGGGCAGGTGCGGCTGGCGGCGCAGAACCCGCGCCGGCGTGAACTGATCGGTATCGTCGATTGGCGTCTGGCTGAATTGGAACGGCTAGGCGTCGAGATTAGCTACGACATCTGGGCCGGCAAGGACGATGTGCTGGCGCTCCGGCCCGACGCAGTGGTCATCGCCACCGGTGGCCTGCCGCAAAACCCGCCGCTCGATGCTGGCGACGATCTGGTGACGTCGAGCTGGGACATCATCGCAGGCGCCGTCAAGCCGGCCGAAAACGTGCTGCTGTATGACGACAATGGCGGCCATCAGGGCATGACGGCAGCGGAACTGATCGGCAAGGCCGGCTCGAAGCTTGAGCTGGTCACGCCCGAGCGGCTGTTTGCGCCGGAGATCGGCGGCATGAACCATGTGCCTTACATGGAGGCGTTCCACCGCACCGGCGTGAAGATCACTATCAACACCCGGCTGCGGTCAGTTCGGCGCGAGGGCAATCCACTGGTCGCGACACTTTCCTCCGATTATGCCAAGGGCTGGCAAGAGGAGCGGCGCGTCGATCAGGTGGTGGTCGAGCATGGCACACTGCCGCTGGATGATCTCTATCTCGAGCTCAAGCCACTATCGAGGAACGGCGGGGCGATCGATTACGAACGCCTGATCCATGGCGGCGAGATTTTCCCCGAGATCCGGGATGCGAGCTTCATCCTTCTGCGCATTGGCGATGCGGTCCAGGCCCGCAACATCCACGCGGCGATCTATGACGGGATCAGGTTCGGCCTCAGGATTTGACCGCTGGGGACGTAACCTCTGCCGAGATCCAGCGCAGGAATTCGCGCAAGCCCGGGCGATCCTCCGTGCCGGGCCGGAAGGCGAGGCGATAGGGGAACTCGCCGGCGATGCGGTTAGCCGAGGCCATGACCAGTTGGCCGGATGCGAGTTCGCGCGCGGCCAGCACTTGAGGCACCAAGGCCACTCCGAGCCCGGCGATTGCCGCTTCGACAACCATCGAGAATTGCTCGAAGCGATGGCCGCGCAAGGTGGTGCGTGGGTCGATCCCGGCGGCTTGGAACCACTGCAGCCACAGCGTCGGGCGAGTAGACTGCTGCAATAGCGGCAAGGCGGCGAGTTCGGCGTCATCGAGCGAAGCCCGGCCGTCGAGCAGCACGGGTGCCGCGACCACCACCAGCTCCTCGTCGAACAGGCGCAGAAAACCGGGCTGGCCGGGCTCGACCGGTCCGCGCTGGATCGCCGCGTCAAAGGCCTCGGTTTCGAGATCGACCGTTTCAAGCCGGACCGCCAGATCGATGGCGACATCGGGGGCCGCGAGATGGAAACCCGCCAGCCGTGGGATGAGCCAGCGGTCGGCAAGTGTCGGCAGCACGGCGAGGCTGAGCATGTCGGACTGGCCGCCAAAGGCCATGGTTCTGACGGTAGCCTCATGCAGGGCGTCGAGGATCGCGTCGGCGTCGCGGGCAAAACGGCGGCCGGCATCCGACAGGGCCAGGCGCTGGCGGACGCGGTGGAAAAGGGCGACGCCGAGCCTGTCCTCCAGTTGCCCGATCGATCGGCTCACCGAGCTTTGCGTCAGTCCAAGCTGATCGGCAGCGCGAATTGTGGTGCCGTAGCGTGCACTGGCGCGGAACGCCTCAAGTTCGGCGATTGTTGGCACATAGGCGCGGCGCATGGGGTGGCCTGGGGCTTGAGTTGATTGATTTTACGCATCAACTTTACAAGATTACTTGTTAGCGAAAAGGCCTGAAGCGGGCTAGGATATGAAAAAGCGCTCTCATTCTCCCGGAGGAACAATGAACACATCCAAACCGGCGGCGGCCGCCAGCTTTGTCTGGGCCGACCCCTTCCTTCTTGAAGATCAGCTGACCGAAGACGAACGCATGATGCGCGATGCGGCATCGGCATTTGCCGCCGACAAGCTCGCCCCGCGCATCGAAGAGGCCTATCTCGACGAAAAGACCGATCCGGCGATCTTCCGCGAGATGGGCGAGGCTGGCCTGCTCGGCATCACCGTTCCCGAGGAATATGGCGGCCTTGGTGCAGGCTACGTGACCTACGGTCTCGTGGCACGCGAAGTTGAGCGCATCGATTCGGGCTACCGCTCGATGATGTCAGTGCAGTCGTCGCTGGTCATGTATCCGATCTACGCCTACGGCTCCGAGGAGCAGCGCAAGAAGTATCTACCCAAGCTCGCATCGGGCGAATGGATCGGCTGCTTCGGCCTGACSGAGCCGGATGCCGGTTCCGATCCGGGCGGCATGAAGACTCGCGCTGAAAAGACCGCCACCGGCTACAAGATCAGCGGTTCGAAAATGTGGATTTCCAACGCGCCGATCGCCGACGTCTTTGTCGTCTGGGCGAAGTCGGCAGCGCATGACAACC
>NZ_JBFUIP010000025.1:0-46162 GCF_056401815.1 Aminobacter sp. P4_D5
GGTCTTCGGACTGCGCCGCCGGATCGCGCGTATGGAGATGGTACTGTCGGCCATCGAAAAAAGCGGTGCGAAGCTGCTCTACATCACCGACGAGGGCGTTTCCCACCGGCAAAGTGCAACCTGGCATTTTCGCTGCCAGACGCTGGCGCCAGGGCCTCTGTTCAACCACGTCTCGGCGATGGCGATCTGCCACCTTCTCGCAACCCGCGCCATCGAACGCTCAGGTGCCGCCGGACGAACCCGTCTCAGGGGCATCGAACGAATTGGCGATGCGCTGGAGGAGTTGTAGCTCCTCATACCTTGCGACTTTCCACGACTGCATAGCCCAGTGGCGGAGGGCACTGCGCCGGGCCGCGACAGATGTTCACTTTCACGGTCAGAGTGGCCGGCGGGAAGGAACTGTTAACCACTCGCTTCCTATTGCTCAGCAGACGTTTCATCGGCGAGTCTTGAGTATGCAGTCCATGCGTTTTTCTCGAACCAATCTTCCGGACACGGCTTCGCACGATGACGGCGCGAGCCACCCTGACAACAAGCGCGGCGACAGGGCGGCAGGCCAGCTGCCCTCGGCGGCGGACGGCCCCGGCTGGCAAGATTATTTCTTCCTGGCACCCAATGTGCGCTTCACCCGCACTCCCGATTACGATGCCGCAAAGCGCCATGCGGACGGCGAGGCCGATGCCGGTCAGGGCGAAACACAGGCTGAGGTTTCCGCCGTGCAGCCGTCGATGCCGGAAGTTCAGGTCGCGGTGACGCCCCACGCTCAACCCTCGGCAACGGTGATACGCCGGCCGCAGGTCGTGGAAGCCTTGCAGGCACAAATTGCCAGCAGAATCGCTGCGGCGGCGCCCAAGCCAGCACAATTACCGGCGCAGCAGGCCAGTGTCGTTTCGCAGCCGACCGTGCCTGCGGCGCGTCCGACGGCAATGGCAACAGACCCACGGTCCTCCACCACCAGCGGGGCGGTGCCGCAGCCCAAGAAAGCACGCTGGTCCTACCTCTCCGATCACGCCTTCTTCGAATTGATGGCGCCGAGCACCTCGGACGGGCCGTCGCCGGTCGCGGCACATATCGCCTCGCGGCCAGCACCCGCTCCGGCGCCAGTACCGGTGCCAGTGCCGGTTGCACCGGCTCCCGCTGTCGCCAGGCGCCCAGACGTCTCGGCTACGGAAATCACCGCGCTGTTTCGCGTCATTGAATGCATCCCGGCCGTTGAGACCGCCATGCCGATCGTGGCACCGGCCAATTCGAACGAGGCCAAGCCGGAAACATCGGCGATTGCCGAAGCAATTGCCGCCAGCACGGAGCCCGCGCAGCCAAGCGTCGAGATCGCAGCACCGGCCGCGCGGCCAGCTTTGCCACCCATTGGCAGGATCGTGCCGGCGACCACGGGCGACGCCTATCAGCTTCCTTCCGAGGAGCTGCTGCAGCTGCCACCGGAAGGCCAGGGCTTCTACATGTCGCAGGAGCGGTTGGAGCAGAATGCCGACCTGCTGGAAAGCGTGCTCGAGGATTTCGGCGTGCGCGGCGAAATCATCCATGTCCGCCCCGGCCCTGTCGTCACGCTCTACGAATTCGAGCCGGCACCGGGTGTCAAATCCTCGCGCGTCATCGGCCTTGCCGACGACATCGCGCGTTCCATGTCGGCGATTTCAGCGCGTGTAGCTGTCGTGCCCGGTCGCAACGTCATCGGCATCGAGCTGCCGAACGAGACGCGCGAGACCGTCTATTTCCGCGAGCTGATCGAGTCGGACGGCTTCCGAAACACCAGCTGCAAGCTGGCGCTATGTCTCGGCAAGACGATTGGCGGCGAGCCTGTCATCGCCGAGCTTGCCAAGATGCCGCATCTGCTCGTCGCCGGCACCACCGGCTCGGGCAAGTCGGTGGSSATCAACACCATGATCCTGTCGCTGCTCTACCGGCTGAAGCCTGAAGAGTGCCGTCTTATCATGGTCGATCCCAAGATGCTCGAGCTCTCCATCTATGACGGCATCCCGCATCTTTTGACGCCCGTCGTCACCGACCCCAAGAAGGCGGTGACCGCGCTCAAATGGGCGGTGCGCGAGATGGAGGACCGCTACCGCAAGATGGCGCGCCTCGGCGTCCGCAGCATCGATGGCTACAACGAACGCGCCGCCGTCGCCCGCGAAAAGGGCGAGACCGTCGTCATGACGGTTCAGACCGGCTTCGAAAAAGGCACCGGCGAGCCGCTGTTTGAAGAGCAGGAGATCGACCTCGCGCCGATGCCCTATATCGTCGTCATCGTCGACGAGATGGCCGACCTGATGATGGTCGCCGGCAAGGAAATCGAAGGCGCCATCCAGCGCCTGGCGCAGATGGCGCGTGCCGCCGGCATCCATCTGATCATGGCGACGCAGCGCCCATCGGTCGATGTCATCACCGGCACGATCAAGGCCAACTTCCCGACCCGCATCTCCTTCCAGGTGACGTCCAAGATCGACAGCCGCACCATCCTTGGCGAACAGGGCGCTGAACAGCTTCTCGGCCAGGGCGACATGCTGCACATGGCGGGCGGCGGGCGCATTTCGCGCGTTCACGGCCCCTTTGTCTCCGACATTGAGGTCGAGCATGTCGTGGCCCATCTGAAAGCGCAGGGGCGCCCCGAATATCTCGAAACCGTGACTGCCGACGAAGAGGACGAAGAGCCCGAACAGGGGCCCGTCTTCGACAAGGGGGCCGTTGCGGCCGAAGATGGCGACTCGATCTATGACGAGGCGGTGAAGGTGGTGCAGCGCGACAAGAAGTGCTCGACCTCCTACATCCAGCGCCGACTCGGCATTGGCTACAACCGTGCCGCCTCGCTGGTCGAACGCATGGAGAAGGAGGGCCTGGTTGGCGCTCCCAACCATGTCGGCAAGCGCGAGATCATGGCAGGCCGGCGCGATCTGCCCGACGGGCCCGACATGGATTGATCGGCGGCCCTAGCCCTGGGCCGCCTGAACCACTGTAACGGCGATCATGTGAAACGCGTCCTCGGTGCTGCAGCCGCGCGACAGGTCATTTGCCGGCTTGGCAAGGCCTTGCAGGATCGGCCCGATGGCGGTGGCGCCACCGATGCGCTGGGCGATCTTGTAGCCGATATTGGCGGCGTCGAGATTGGGGAAGACAAAAACATTGGCTTCGCCATGCAGCGTTGAGTTCGGCGCCTTGGACGCGCTGACCGCCTCGACAAAGGCAGTGTCGAACTGCAGCTCGCCGTCGATGACAAGGTCGGGGTCGGCGGCATGGGCGAGCCGGGTCGCCTCGACGACCTTCGACACCCGCTCGTGCGCCGCACTGCCATTGGTCGAAAACGACAGCATCGCCACCTTGGCKGCAGCGCCGGCCAACGCCTCGTAAGAGCGCGCCGACATGCGTGCGATGTCGGCGAGGCCAGTTGCATCGGGGTCGACGACCAGGCCGCAATCGGCGAAGACGAAGGCGCCTTTGCGGGCATGGTAGGGCTCGCACAACATCATCAGGAAGAAGCTGGAGACCAGCCCGACACCAGGCGCGCGGCCGATGACCTGGAGGGCTGCCCGCACCGTGTCGGCAGTGGTGGCGACGGCCCCGCCGACAGTGCCGTCCGCCTCACCCTCGCGCACCATCATGGCGGCGAAGATGAGGGGCGAACGAACAGCCTCCAGTGCCTGGATCTTATTGACGCCCTTGGCCTTGCGCAATTCATGATAGGCGGCCGCAAAACGCGGGGTCAGGGGCGAGCGTGCCGGGTCCTCGATACGAAATCGTTCAGGACTGGCACCGGCATCGGCCAGCCTTTGCGTGATCACCTGATGGCTGCCGATCAGGGTGATCTCGGCGATGCCTTCTCGTAGAGCCTGCACGGCAKCCTCGACGATGCGCGGATCCTCGCCCTCGGCCARCACAATGCGTTTGGGCGCGTGCCTTGCGGCTGCGATGATGCGGTCGAGCGGTTTCATCAATATGTCCAGGAGAGGTGGATGCGGCCCGGATGCAAATGTTCCGAGCCGGTATTGGCGCGATGTAGCCGCTTGTCAGCTGCGTGACTGCGGACGCATGTCGGCGCGGTCGATGCCGGCAACTGGCACCGGCTTCTTCATCGCATCGCGGCGGAAGGGCTCGCCGAGTTCCTGGTTGAGAATGACCTCGACGAAAGTGGTCACACCCTTGGCCTGTTCCTCGACCGCCTTTTGCAATGCTGCCGTCAGCGCAGCCGGCGTGTCGGCCACCACACCTTTCAATCCGCAGCCCTCGGCCACCTTGGCGTAGCTGAGGTTCGGGTTGAGCTCAGTGCCGACGAAGTTGTTGTCGTACCATAGCGTCGTGTTGCGCTTTTCGGCACCCCACTGGTAGTTGCGGAAGATCACCATGGTGATCGCCGGCCATCCCTTGCGGCCGATCGCGCCCATCTCGTTCATCGAGATGCCGAAAGCGCCGTCGCCGGCAAAGCCAACCACCGGCACGTCGGGCCGGCCGATCTTGGCGCCGACGATCGACGGGAAGCCATAGCCGCACGGGCCGAACATGCCGGGTGCAAGATACTTGCGGCCTTGCTCGAAGCTCGGATAGGCGTTGCCGATGGCGCAGTTATTGCCGATGTCGGTGGAGATGATCGCTTCCTTGGGCAAAGCCGCCTGGATCGCCCGCCATGCCTGGCGCGGCGACATGCGGTCGGCCTCGCGACGGCGCACCGAGGCATTCCACTCGGTTCCCGCATCGTCATCCTCGTGGTCCATCGACGACAGCTGCTGCAGCCAGGCCGAACGGGTCTGGTGGATCGCAGCCTTGCGCTCCTCGCGGCCAACGTTGCCAGCAGCCGGCGTCAGCTGATCGAGGATCTGGCGCGCCACCTGCTTGGCGTCGCCGCATATGCCGACCGAGACCTTCTTGGTCAGGCCGATGCGGTCGGCGTTGATGTCGACCTGGATGATCGCGGCGTTCTTCGGCCAGTAGTCGATGCCGTAGCCGGGCAGGGTCGAGAACGGGTTGAGGCGCGTGCCGAGCGCCAGCACCACGTCCGCCTTGGCGATCAGCTCCATCGCTGCCTTCGAACCATTGTAGCCCAGCGGGCCCGCGGCAAGGCGATGGCTGCCGGGGAAGGCGTCATTGTGCTGGTAACCGCAGCAGACGGGCGCATCGAGACGCTCGGCCAGCGCGATTGATTCTGGGATTGCTTCGCCGATGACCACGCCAGCACCGTTGAGGATAACGGGGAATTTCGCTTCGGAGAGCAGCCTTGCCGCCTCCGCGATTGCCTGCTTTCCGCCCGAGGGCCGTTCGAGCTTGACGATGCTCGGCAGGTCGACGTCGATGACATGGGTCCAGTAGTCGCGCGGGATGTTGATCTGCGCTGGCGCACAGCCGCGCCAGGCCTTTTCGATGACGCGGTTGAGCACTTCGGGAATGCGCGAGGGGTCGCGCACCTCTTCCTGGTAGCAAACCATCTCCTCAAACATCGCCATCTGGTCGACTTCCTGGAAACCGCCCTGGCCGATAGTCTTGTTGGCCGCCTGGGGGGTGACCATCAGCATCGGCGTATGGTTCCAGTAAGCGGTTTTCATCGCGGTGATGAAGCCGGTGACGCCGGGGCCGTTCTGGCCGATCGCCATCGCCATGGTGCCGGTGACGCGGCTGAAGCCGTCGCACATCATGCCGGCATTGGTCTCGTGCGCGCAGTCCCAGAAGCTAATGCCGGCCTTGGGGAAAAGGTCGGATACGGGCATCATGGCCGAGCCGATGATGCCGAATGCATGCTCGATGCCATGCATCTGGAGAACCTTCACGAATGCTTCTTCGGTGGTCATTTTCATGGTTTTGTTCCTTTCGATTTCGGGGGCGGAGTCCGGCCTTGGGAGGGCTAGAGGATTTCGTCCTTGAGATAATACCAGCGGTACATGCCCCACTGGCCAAGGCGCCTGAACGGCGTCAGAAGCCCGTGGCTCGGCAGCGGTGAGGTGAAGATCGGCAGGTCGAGCTCGCCGCCCTTGCCCGCGACCATCTGGGCCATGCGGCGGCCGGCCTGGGCCGAATACATGACGCCGTTGCCGCCATAGCCCATGGCATAGAACAGCTGCTGTTTCGGGTCGGGCCGGAAGATGCGCGGCATCATGTCGTGACTGACATCGACCCAGCCCCACCATGAATAGTCGACCTCGATGCCGCGCAGGACCGGAAACTTGCGATAGAGCCCTTCGAGCAGGCGCTCGAGATGCCTGTCATTGACCGCATCGCGGCCGGTGATGGCGCTGCGGCTGCCGATCTGCACGCGGCCATCGGGCAGCATGCGATAGTAGTGACGCAAGGTGCGCGTATCGGTGAGCGGGATGCGCGTCTTGAAATTCAGCGCCTCGTGTTCGCCAGGGGTAAGCGGGCGGGTGACGACGGAATTGGACAGGATCGGCATCAGCCGGTGCCTGGTCAGGTCGTGCAGGCCAGGCGAGGTGTAACCGGCGGTGGCGATGCAGACCGCGCGTGCCCGGACTGTGCCGCCCGGCGTGCGCAGATGGTGGACGCCGCCCTTCAGCTCGCTGTCCAGCACCGGACTGGAGGTGTGTACCCTGGCGCCAAGCTTGCGGGCCAGCTTGAGATAGCCGAAGGCGAGCTTGGCGGCATGGATGCCCATGCCGTCGGGCTCATACACACCGCCCTTGGCTTCGGCGTCACGGACGAAATCCCGGTGGATCTCGTCGCGCCCCACGATCCGGGTCGGATAGCCAAAAACCTCGTTGAGCAGCCGCGATTCCTTCTCCAGCGCTGGCATCATCTTGTCGCGATGGGCGATGTAAAGATGGCCGCCATCCTGCGGGTCGCAGTCGATCTCCGGTGAACGGATCAGGTCGCGAAACAGGTCAAAAGCCTCGCTGATCTCGGCATGCAGCCTCCTGGCGACATCGATGCCCCAGCGTTCGATCCATTGCGAACGCTTGAGCCGCCCGGCTGAAATCTGCGCCTGTCCGCCATTGCGCGTGCTGCAACCCCAGGCGACGCCATTGGCCTCAAGCACCGTCGCCTTGATGCCATGCTCCTTGGCGAGATGGATGGCGCAGGAGAGGCCAGTATAGCCCGAACCGATAATGGCGACATCGACATCGATATCCTGCGTGACCGGGCCGTCGTCTTCGGGCGGCATGCCGGCGGTGGCGATCCAGTAGGTCGGCGCATAGTCCTTGCCTTCGCCGGGATTGGGCGCATGAACCGGATCGTAGGCCGGGTCAAAGGGCTTTCGCTGAGCACTGGGCCTTGTGAGCTGATGTTGCATGGGCCTGTTCTCCCGAACCTCTCAGCCCTTGGGCTGAGCCGCAATCAGCGGCCGGTTCTTGCGGAATGCCTGCTTGCGTACGATCTCGCCGTCCTTCAGCGTGAACAGATCGCAGCCTTCGGCCTCGATGCGGCTACCGTCCGAATTGGTGCCGGAGAAGGTCCATTCGGAGACCGCGCGGTCGCCATGGACGAAATGTCCGTGATGGGCCCAATGCGCGTCCGGCATGGCTTTCCAGACGCCGCTGAAAGCCGCGGCGATCTGCTCCGTGCCTTCGAAACGTGTGCCGTAGACCTCTGTGCCGGCGACACCATTGAAGACGCAATCCTTGGCGAAGAAGCGCATGACACCATCGATGTCGTGCCGGTTGAAGGCATCGAACAGGTGGGCAAGATCGTTGGCGGTAACAGGCATTTCGCAGTCCTCGTGACGTGGCTGCTGTGCCTTTCAGGCATAGCTTCGCCGTGGCCGGACAAGCCGGCCGAATGGTCTTGGTGTGATGAGTTTTGGTGGCTTCAGCCGGGTGGCGCAGTCGCCATGTGGATCATTGYTGCCATCAGATCTTGCCCTTCCAGGGGATCAGCGTCTTTTCGAGATAGCGGATCAAAAGGTCAAAGGCGAAAGCGAATATGCCGATGACGATGATGCCCATGATCACCGTGTCGCTGGCGAGATATTCAGCGGCATTCAGCACCATGAAGCCCAGGCCGCGATGGGCGGCGACCATTTCGGCCGCCACAAGCGTGGTCCAGCCGACGCCGATGCCGATGCGCATGCCGGTGAATATCTCCGGCAAGGCAGCCTTGAGAATGACGTGGCGGATGACCTGGCCACGGCTCGCGCCCATCGCATAAGCCGCGTGAATCTGCTCGATCGAGACGGAGCGGACGCCGGCGCGGGCGGCGATCGCCATCGGCGCGAAGATGGCGAGGTAGATCAGGAACACCTTCGGCAGCTCGTCGATGCCGAGCCAGATGATGATAAGTGGCAGATAGGCGAGCGGTGGCAGCGGCCGGTAGAACTCGATGATCGGATCAAACAGGCCGCGCACGACGCGGTTGGTGCCCATCAGGATGCCGACGGGTACCGCCGTCACGAGCGCCAGCACAAAGGCGCCGAGCACGCGGCCAAGGCTCGCCAGCGTGTGCTGGGTAAGTGTCGAATTGGAAACGCCTTCCGTCATAGCCGTGACGAATTTGGCCCATACGGCGAGCGGCGAGGGCAGGAACAAAGGCTTGACCCAGCCCATCTCGGTAACCAGCAGCCACAGGCCGAAGATCACCAGGGCTGTGATCAGGCTGATATGCCCGCTCATGCCGTCGCCGGGCGCGCCATAGATCTTGCCTGGTCGCGCGGGCTTGGCCTTGGAGAGGCGCTCAAGCATGGGCGAGTTCCGGGTTTCCGGATTGGAGCTCGTCGCCATAGATGATGCTGAGGATCTGTTCGCGCATGTCGATGAAATCGCGGCTGGACTTGATGGCACGGGCATTGCCCTCTTCAAGGAAGCGTCGGTTGAAATCGAGTTCGTAGGTGTGGGTGATGCGGCCCGGCCGCGGCGACATGACGATCAGCCGCGAGCCCAGGAACAGCGCCTCCTCGACGCTGTGGGTGATGAAGAAGAACATCTTGTTGGTGAGCTGCCAGACCTTGAGCAGCAGCTCCTGGATGGTCTCGCGGGTCAGCGCGTCGAGGGCGGCCATCGGTTCGTCCATCAACAGCATCGCTGGATCGCAGGTCAGCGCGCGGGCAACGCCGACGCGCTGCTGCATGCCGCCGGAGAGGTGGTAGATCATGTGGCGGTGGAAATCCTGAAGCCCGACCAGTGCGAGGTTTTTGGTGGCAATCTCACGCCGCGTCGCCTTGTCCACGCCGCGCAGCTTGAGGCCGAACTCGGTGTTGTCGATGACGTTGAGCCAGGGCAAAAGCGCGTGCTTTTGGAAGACGACGCCACGGTCGGCGCCGGGACCCGTGATGCGGCGCCCGCCCAATGTGATGTCGCCGGCGGTCGGCGCCATGAAACCAGCCATCAGGTTGAGCAATGTGGTCTTGCCGCAGCCCGACGCGCCGAGCGCCACGACGAAATCGCCGCTGTTGATTTCAAGATTCACGCCCTTGAGCGCAACGACCGCCTGATCGGTATAGAGACCTGGATAGGTCAGGCTGACATTGCTGACGTTTAAGGCTTCCATTTCGCCGACCTTTCGTAACGAATGCGCAGTCGAGGTGGGAAGTCGCCGCCGGCCGACAGGTGCGGCCAGCGGCTTTGTCGAGGCTTATTTGGACGCCTCCTTGGCATAGCCACTGTTGACGAAGGGCGCGTAGTCGTCGAGTGCCTTGTCGATCTGTTTTTGGGCGACAAGGAACTTCGCGCTTTCGTTCAGCGCGCGTGTTGCACCCCCGCCGAGCCAGGTGTCGGACGCCTGTTCGGCGGCATTGGGGAAGGACAAGAGCTTCAGCGCTTCGACAGCACCTGCGCCATCGCCGCCGATCAGCTTGACGATGCCCTGGACCTGCGGCGAGTCCGCTGTCCAGGCTGCCTTGTTGGCGTTGTAGTCGGCATAGGCATCGGCAAGAACCTTGGTAAAGGCCGCCATGAACTTGGGGTTCTCAGCCGCCCATTTCTTGTCGGCCACAAGGCCGTCGAAGGTCGGCACGCTGGCCGCGCCGATGACTTCGGAATCGGCGATCACCTTGCCGTTCTTGAGCAGTTCAGACAGCGCCGGTGGCCAGACATAGGCGGCATCGATGTCGCCGCGCTGCCATGCTGCAATGATCTGCGGCGGCTTCATGTTGAGGATGTTGACCTCGCGCGGATCGATCTTCCACACCTGCTCCAGGCCGACGAGCAGATGGAAATGCGAGGTCGACACGAAGGGCACGCCGACATTCTTGCCCTTGAGGTCTTCGGGCTTTTCGATGCCAGAGCCGTTGCGCACCACGAGTGCTTCGGACTTGCCGATATTGTCGAGGATCCAGAACAGTTCGAGATCGACGCCGCGGGTCGCGGCGGCGGTGGTGCCGGTGGAGCCGATCACGCCGATCGGCACGGTGCCCGAGGCGAGCGCGGTCGAGATGTCGCCGCCCGAGCTGAATTGGCGCCAGTCGATGGTGTAGCCCGCTTCCTTGGCGGCGGCGTCGAAGCGGCCGTCGGCAATGGCGGTGACGAACGGACCGACGATCTGCTGGTAGCCGACGACGACCGACGTTTGAGCGTAAGCAAGACAGGACGTGAACAGGCCGGCAGCGATGGTTGCTGCGCCGGCCAAATGCTTCAGAGACTTAAAGTGTATCATCGTTTCCCTCTTTGTTTTGCTGCCACCGGTTGTCCCGGGATCTTGCCAGCTTTGATGCCGGTCTTGGTTCTGCCTCAAAGGGATAATTGAGCACATCCGATTGCCTTATATCCAGATAGGAAGTTGAATGATTCCAGTCTGGGCTTACAGGCAGGTTCATGGCGCACGCGACCATTTCGGAATCGATCTTCTTTCTCGACCGGGCGAGCCGGATCGGGCTGCAGACGCAGATCCGCGAGACGATTGTTTCGTCGGTGCTTGCGGGCCGGCTGCCACCAGGCGCGCAGCTGCCGTCGACGCGCAAGCTCGCCGATTACCTCAACATCTCGCGCATCACGGTGACGCTGGCCTATCAGGAACTGGCGTCACAGGGTTACGTCGAGACGGCGAGCCGCAGCGCCTATCGTGTCGCCGACAACCCCCCGATTAGCGGACTGGAGGCAAGCACGCCCGAGGCGGGACCTGATGTCATCGACTGGTCAGCCAAGCTGCGCACGAGCTTCATCGTTGCCAAGCAGATGCGCAAGCCGCTCGACTGGCGGCGCTATCCCTATCCGTTCCTCTACGGACAGATGGACCCCTCGCTGTTTGACCTGACTGCCTGGCGCGACTGCGCCCGGCGTGCCTTGGCGCGCGAGGATTTTGAACTGATGGCGGGGGATTTCGCTGCCGCCGACGATGTGCAGCTGGTCAATTACATCTGCTCGCGGACGCTGCCCAGTCGCGGCATTCGTGCTGGCCCGGACGAGATCCTTGTCACCGTTGGAGCGCAGAATGCGCTGTGGATCGTTATCCAGCTTCTGCTCCGCCAGGGCGCACACGCCATCTGCGAAAATCCCTGCCACCCGGATATGAGCGCATCGCTCAGGTTGAGCGGGGCCCAGGTGACCGCGGTCGACGTTGACGAGGAGGGCCTGCCGCCCGCCGACTTGCCGGCAAAGGTCGATGCGGTTTTCGTGACGCCCAGCCATCACTCGCCGACGGGCGCGACCATGCCGCTCGACCGGCGCGCGGCTCTGCTCGAAGCTGCGGCGTCGAAGGATTTCATCATCGTCGAGGACGACTACGAGTTCGAGATGAGCTTTCTGGCGCCGCCGTCACCGGCACTGAAATCCTTCGACCGCAGCGGGCGTGTATTTTATATCGGCAGCTTCTCGAAGTCGCTGTTTCCAGGCCTGCGGCTTGGCTATCTGGTCGCGCCGGCCCCCGTGATCCGCGAAGCCCGTGCCTTGCGTGCGCTTATGCTGCGTCATCCGCCGGGACATCTGCAGCGGACCGCCGCGTATTTCCTAGCGCTTGGGCACCATGACGCGGTGCTGCACCGGATGCGCGCCGAATATCACCGCCGCCACATCGTCATGGCCGATGCATTGCGCAGCGAAGGTTTCACCATTGCCGGCTCGTCGTCATTCGGCGGCACGTCGTTCTGGATCGAGGGGCCTAAGGGGCTCGACGCCGATGTTCTGATGAACGAACTGCGCCAGGACGGGGTCTTGATCGAATCTGGCTCGCCCTTCTTCCCCGCCGATGACGGCCCGTGCCGATTCTTTCGGATGGGTTATTCGTCGATCCCGCGCAGCCTTATCGTCGAAGGTGTCATGCGAACCGCCACGCGGATGCGCGTGCTTACCTCTTGACCCGAGACTACTGTCGCTTCTTGTTGGCGCGGCGTTCAAGATAGGCCGTTGTCTGGAGTGCTATCAGGACGACGACCGCTCCGATGACGATGCGTTGGTCGGGCACTTCGCCGAAAAAGATGTAGCCGGCTGCCGTCGTCACGACGATGGAGAGATAGCCGATGGGGGCGAGCACACTGGCGTCGGCGAGGCGATAGGCGCGCAAAAAGCAATATTGGCCAGCCTGCGCCAGAAGCCCGATGCCAAGCAAGGGAACCCAGTCGAAGACCTTGACCGGCTGCCAGACGAAGATGGCCGGCACAGCGGTGATGACGGCGAGGCCGACGGTGTAGAAAACCATCATCACGGTGGTGTTTTCATCGCGCAGCATGCGTGTCTGGATGATGGCGAGCGAGCCGAAGACGACTGTGGCGAACACCGCGAGCAGGCCGAGGTTCCATTCGACCCCGCCGGGCGCCAGCATGACGAGCACGCCGGCAAAGGCGAAGGCGGCACCGACCCAGCGCAGCCGCGACACCGTTTCGCCCAAAAAGGCGACCGCCATGGCCATAGTGATCAACGGCCTGGAAAAACTCAGCGCGTTGACCACCGCCAAGGGCAGCAGCGTGTAGGCCATGAACTGGCTGGTCAGCGCAATCGCGTTGCAGCTGATGCGGGAGACGTTCTGCCACGGATGTTTGGTGTGGCGGATGTGATGGCGGTGCCGCCAGATCAAAGGCAGGATGAACAACAGGCCGATCATCGCCCGGATGAAGACGAGCTGGAAGGCCGGATAGATGAGCCCCTGCGCCTTCACGAGCGCCGTCATGCCGCCGGAGACCAGCAGCATGTCGGCGAGCACCCAGACCACGCCCTCGCGGTTGGCCTTGTGACGCTCCTCCCCCGCCTCGGGCGTCACCGTGCTGTCAGGCTGGCTGGACAAGATTTGCCATCAGGCGGAATGCTCCAGGTACAAGCTTGTCCATCTGGTGGTGCAGGACGAGGCTTGTGTGCGTATGGCGGCCCTTGCCGATCGCCGCCGACACAAGCGCACCCATCAGCGGCTGTTCATTGGCGTCGTGCATGGCGAGTAGCGGCTGATAGGCCTCGTCCCAGCGCGCGGCGAAATAGAGCCCGCGCTCCTTGTTCCAGCCGGACCAGTCCTGCGGGCCGATAATATTCGGCCCCTTGAGCAGGACGTGGTCCGGCGCCAGCACCGTGACCTCGGCGTTCGGATCCGTTACGCGCCAGCGTAAAGACGGCGAGCCAATCTCGAGTTTCCTCGGCGGCGTCGCTAGTGGATCCCAACCGTCGGTCGGGCGGTGGTAAAGGGTGACAAGGTGGCCGCCATTTTCGACGAAGCGGTGCAGCTTTTCGGTCGCTGCTGCCAGATCCTTGCGGATGCCGAAGGCAAAGATGCCGACGACGATGGTGGTGTATTGCGACAGGTCGCCGGCAAGCGCCTTGGCGTCGAGTTCGGTGACATCGTGACCCATGCGCGACAGCCACAGGCCGACGCGGTCGGCACCTGCGCCGACATAACCGACGCGCGCGCCTTGCGGCAGCTTGAGGTCGAGCGTGAGTACGCGCAAGGCTTCCGGCTGGCGATGGGTGACGCGACCGATATGGGGATAGGCGATCGGGGTCAGCCTGAGTGCCGCCCTGCCGCCGACGAGCGGGGTGATGGTGGCAAGTCCGGGGACACGCGTTTCGGGCGCGCGGATGAGCTGGCTGCCTTCTGACTGCGTCAGCGACCAGCCGCCATCCATGTTGAGCGAGACGGGCGCATCCTTGCCCGCAACGGCAGGCTTAATCGGCCATTCCTGTCTTGTGCCGTCGAGCGGCACGATGATCGCTTCGGGCTCCATGACAACCGAGCTTGCCGGCAGCACGGCAAAAGCTTCTTCGAAGTCATAGGTGGCGCGGGCGGTGTGAGCGCCGAACTTGGCCGAGATGACGACATGGGCATCGCCATTGCCGCCAAGCGCCGACCATGACGGCGGATAAAGCTTTGTGTAGGCGGCATTCGCCGAGGCCGAAATTTCCAGGCTGCGTCGCCGTCCTGTGCTGGTTTCTGCTTTTGCCGTGATCGCCTCAGGCAGGATCGCCTCGACCTCTACCGAGCGGCTGTCGCTGCCAGGGGCGAGATCGATGGTGAGTTCAGCTGTTTCGCCCGGCGACAATGTCGACGGCGACAATGACGCGCGGTCGAAGATGCCGGCTGCTTCGATCAAGCCGGCGTCGATTTCGCGTGCCTTGCGCTCCAGGCGGTGGCGGTGAAGCGCGAGGAAAGCCGGCGACGCATTGGCGCGCGCGGTAGCGAGCTGGCGGGCCGCTTCGATGAGATGGCTGATGATCGCGTCGCAGTTGGGGAACGAGGCAATCGCCTTGTCGATAGCCTCAGCGGCAGCGGCCAAGGCTACCGCGGCTTCGCCAGACAGGTCTTTCGACTCCGCCAAGGCCGCGAGCGTTGCCGGCAGGGCGTCGAGCACCGATGTCTCGACCTTTGTACCGTTCGCGGCGAGCAGCAGGTGCAGAGGCCAGCGCGTCTCCGGCACGTCAGGCCAATGACCCATGCCCTGCGAGGCGTGGTAGTAGCGCGACCATTCGCCGATGCGGTCATATTCCGCGCCAGTCGCCGGTTCACGGCCGGGTGCGTCCACAACAACGGTGGCATCAGGTGGCGGCACTTCATCGTCATAGGTGTCGCCGCCGCCGGACCATGCTGGCAGGTAATATTTCGCCACCTGCCAGGGGCTCATGCCTTCCTTGAAATGCTCGGGGAAGGCTTCCGGGTCCGCTGCAAGCTTGATCGCTTTTTCGGCGGCGCGGGTCATGGCGCGGTGATGGCCATGCTGGCCGGGGACATCGAGGAAGGTCGGGATGACAATGTCGGGCCGTTCGCTGCGATAGGCGCGCACCAGTCGCTCGACAGTGCGCATCTCGCCCCAGCGGGTAAAGGTCTGGTCGCCGTCCTTGGAGAAGCCGAAATCATGCACCTCGTCGTCAGGGCCATGGCCGAGCCAGACGACGTCGGCATCGAGCTCGCGCGCGGCCTCCTCCATCTCGCGCGTGCGCATCATGCCGAGCACACCCAAACGCTCGGGTCCGAGCGAGTTCTGCCCGCCTTCGCCACGCGTCGAGCAGGCGACGATGACGCGCATGCCGAGACCGAGGCGGAACCAGGCGAGCATGCCGCTCTGCTCGTCGTCGGGATGCGCGCCGGTATTCATCATGGTGACGGTGGAATTCAAACGGCTGAGTGACCGGTGAAGCCTGACCAGCGAAGGGTTAGCCTTTTGTCTTTCAATACGTTCGCGAGCGCTCAGCATCTAGATCCTCCGGTATTTCAGTCTGCTATTCGGTATGCGCGGTGGCGGCTGTTTCGAGCTTGGGCGTGACCACCTCGAACAGCGGCAGCGCAGCGGCACCGAGTGCCGCCGTGTACTGCCCCGTCTGGCCGCGCATGACGCGGGGCAGGGCGCGGGTCCTGCGGCTGGCGACCGAGATCGGCAATGGTCCCATCCTCTCGATCAGCTCGTCGATGATCGCGTCGGGCAGCATGCCGCCGAGGATCACCGTTTCGGGATCGAGGATGTTTTCGATCATCGCGATCATGGGCGCGAGATAGGTCGCGGTCTCGTCCATCCACTCCAAAAGCACCGGATGGCGCTTGGCATGGAGCTCCGCGAAGTCGGCGAAATCGCAGTCGGGCATGCCGGCGTCGCAAAGCTTTTCACGCAGCGCATGGACCGAGGCGTAGCGCTCGAGGCAGCCACTTTGACCACACGGGCAAGCCCTGCCGCGCGGGACGACGACGACATGGCCGATTTCGCCGGCATTACCGAAGGCGCCACGGAACGGCGTGCCGTCCTGGATCATGCCAAGACCGAGGCCGGCACCAAAATAGACCATGCAGAAGCTGGAGATCGCATGGCCAGCGCCGAAGAAGCGCTCTCCGACGGCTGCGGCGTTGGCGTCGTTTTCCACCGTGACCGGCTCACCGCAGGCCTCGCTGAGCAGGCTCGCTGCATCGATATTGGCCCATCCCGGCAGCGTCGTGGGACCCACCGACGTCATGCCTTCGATCTCGAACGGGCCGGGCATGACCACGCCTATGCCGAGCAGCCGTGACTTGAACGTCGACCTTACGGTGTCGAGTTCGGCTCGCAGATGGGCGATGACCTGGCTCGGACTGGTATCGTTGACCGGCGTGATTCGCCTGGAGCGCGGCTGCCCCGACAGGTCGAGCACGGTCGCCACCATATGATCGGAGGCCATCTCGATGCCCATGGTCATGGCGCCATCGGGGTTGACGGCGAACTGGATTGGCGGCTGGCCGCGACCCGAACGCAGGCGCCCGGTCTCCATCAACAGGTTTTCACTGACCAGCTCATCAACGATATTGGCGATGGCCTGCGCTGTGAGATGCGTGAGCCTGGCGATATGCATGCGCCCCAAAGCGCCATTGCGGCGAACGACGTCGAGCACCACGCGACGGTTATGGTCGCGGCTGCGCTCGGGATTGTTACCCAAAGTGACCTGATGCGTGCTGCCCGGCTGAAACGCCATTTCGCTCATCCTGACCTCAGTTGCAAAATTGATAACGCGGAAGCCCCGAACCCCGCAACAGATTAATTCAAGTAAATTATCTTATTGACAAATGGCGTGCGGCAGGAAAGCGTATAGGCAGTGTGCGGGGAGGATCCGCAGCTTTGCTGGTGCCCGTTTTTTGTCGAGCGTGATCCGCTCGCGTCTGGCGGCATCGGATTCATGAGATGGCCGGGGCTTCGATTGCATGCGAGGCACGGTCCATGGGGATAATCACCGCCCGTAGCCCGGATTTTCCGGCGGGCGCAGATGGAGGTTTACATGCGTAGAGCAACCCTGTTTGCCGGACTGATCGCAGGATTCAGCACGCTGGCAATCAATGCGGCCCAGGCCGTCGAGATTGAATATTGGCAGTATGTCTTCGACTCGCGCGTCAAGGCGATGGACCAGCTGATCGAGAATTTCGAGAAGGCCAATCCAGATATCACAGTCAAGCAGACGACCTTCCCCTACGCCGACTACCAGACGCGCGTCATCGCCGCCAAGATGGGCGGACAGGGTCCTGACGTGATGCAGCTGTTCTATGGCTGGCTCGACAAGTTCGTTGCCGGTGGCCTGCTGCAGCCGCTGCCGACCGACGCGTTCCCGCACGACAAGATCGAAGCCGATTTCTTCCCGATCGTCAGCGCCATGAAGCGCGGCGAAGATTATTACGGCCTGCCCACCGCAGTGCGTTCGCTGGCGCTGTTCTACAACAAGAAGCTGTTCACCGAAGCTGGTCTTGACCCGGCCAACCCGCCCAAGACGCTCGAAGAGTTCGTCGCGGCCGCCGAAAAGATCACCAAGCGCGACGGCAACGGCAACCTCGTGGTCGCCGGCTCGACCCTCGACATGGCCGGCCAGGATCACCAGTGGTGGCGTGAAGTGCTGGTTCGCCAGTTCGGCGGCGAGCCCTACACCGACGGCGACCGCAAGGTGGCCTACAACACCGAAGCCGGTGAAAAGGCGCTGAAGTTCTACACCGACCTGCAGACGGTACAGAAGATCGGCCAGTCGAGCTTCATGGACGAAGGCCAGGCGGCGTTCCGCGCCGGCATGGCGGGCATGACCATCGACGGCACCTTCCGTCTCGGCGCGTTCAAGTCGATCGAAGGCTTCGAATGGGGCGTGACCGAGCTGCCGGCCAATGCCGACGGCACTCGTTCCAACTATGCCAGCTACTTCGCCAACGGCATCTCGGCGACGACAAGCGGCGAGAAGCTCGAAGCCTCGAAGAAGTTCCTGGCCTACATCTCCTCGCCCGAGGCCATGGACGTCTGGCTGAAGACGGTCGGCGAACTGCCGGCGCGYCGCACGGCTGCGATGACCGAGGCCAACCTTGCGGACCCGATCTACGGTCCG
This sequence comes from Aminobacter sp. P4_D5, assembly GCF_056401815.1. Classification (NCBI taxonomy): domain Bacteria; kingdom Pseudomonadati; phylum Pseudomonadota; class Alphaproteobacteria; order Hyphomicrobiales; family Phyllobacteriaceae; genus Aminobacter; species Aminobacter sp. P4_D5. The sequence goes on from NZ_JBFUIP010000025.1 coordinate 18,102, forward strand.
TTCCTCAAGGGTCTCGATTACGCCCGCACCACCATGTTCGTTGACGAGGCAGCCCAGCGCCAGACCACGATCGACATGGCCAACCGCGTGCTGCTTGAAGGCCAGTCGGTGAAGGATTCGCTCGCACAGGCCGCAGCGGCCGAGCAGGCGATCATCGACGCAGCAGCACCCAAGTAAGGCGAMGGCTTGATGTCTGTGACAGCGGATCAACAGGGGGCGGCGCTGAGCCGCCCCAGCGGAACCTTCTGGAACCGCCGTTCCATGCGGACGAGGCGGCTGGTGTGGGTGTGGAGTTTCCTCGCTCTGCCGATCCTGTTCTATTCGGTGATCCGCTTTTACCCGACAATCGAAGCCTTCTGGCTTTCCCTGACAAACTGGGACCTTTTGAAGCCGCCGCAGTTCATCGGCCTGGCTAACTACGAAAGGCTTTTCGCCGACCCGCAATTCTGGAAGGTGTTCAAGAACACCTTTGCCTATCTGCTCGTCGGCACGCCGATCAGCCTATTGCTGTCGTTCGTCATCGCCTATCACCTCGACCGCGTGCGCTTCATGCACGGGTTGATCCGCGGCCTGTATTTCCTGCCCTATTTGACCACCGCAGCAGCCATGGCCTGGGTGTGGCGCTGGTTCTACCAGCCCGCGCCGATCGGTGTGATCAACAATGCGCTCGGCACACTCGGCATCCCGCAGCAGCCGTTCATCCGCTCGGTCGACCAGGCCTTGCCGTCGATCATGTTCACGGCGATCTGGGCTGGCCTCGGCTTCCAGATCATCATCTTCATGGCCGGTCTGCGGTCGATCCCCAACACTTTCTATGAGGCAGCGCGCATCGACGGCCTCGGCGAATGGGCGATCCTGCGCAAGATCACGCTGCCGCTGCTCAAGCCGACCACCGTGTTCCTCGTCGTGTTCTCGTCGATCGGCTTCCTGCGCATCTTCGACCAGGTCTACAACATGACCACCAACGATCCGGGCGGCCCGCTCGGTTCGACCAAGCCTCTGGTGCTGATGATCTACCAGACGGCGTTTTCGTCCTATGCGATGGGTTATGCGGCGGCACAAACGGTCGTGCTGTTCACCATCTTGCTGTTCGTGTCGCTGTTGCAGCTCTGGATCCTGAGGGAAAAGAAATGAGTGCCGTCACCCAAACGCCGGCGCTTTCCCACGCCAATCTTCGGCCCGGCCGCATTCTCACCTGGACGCTGCTGTTCATCGGCGGCCTGATCATGGTGACGCCGCTGGCCTTCATGTTCTCGACGTCGTTCAAGACGGCGGGCCAGGTCTATGACCTCCGGCTCATTCCGGCGGCACCGACGCTCGCCAACTACATCGCCATCCTGGCCGACGGGCGCTTCATGCGCTGGTTCTTCAACTCGATGTTCGTTGCGGTGATGGTGACGCTGTCGAATGTCTTCTTCGACAGCCTTGTCGGCTACACGCTGGCCAAGTTCGAATTCCGCGGCCGCTATTTCATCTTCCTCGCGATCCTGTCGACGCTGATGATCCCGACGGAGATGCTGGTTATCCCGTGGTACCTGATGTCAAGCAAGCTCGGCTGGCTGGACAGCTATTGGGGCATCATGTTCCCAGGCATGATGACGGCCTTCGGCACTTTCTTGATGAAGCAGTTCTTCGAAGGCGTGCCCAACGACTTCCTGGAGGCAGCGCGTGTCGATGGCCTGAACGAGTTCCAGATCTTCTGGAAAGTGGCAATGCCTCTGGTGACGCCCGCTCTGTCCGCGCTCGCCATCTTCACCTTCCTCGGCAACTGGACCGCGTTCTTCTGGCCGCTCATCGTGACCACCAGCCGCGAGCTCTATACGCTGCCGGTGGGGCTATCGAGCTTCGCGGTGGAACAGTCCATCCAGTGGGAAATGATCATGACTGGTGCAGCGATCGCCACGCTGCCGACCCTGATCGTCTTCATCGTCCTGCAGCGCTACATCGTCCGCGGCGTCATGCTGGCAGGGCTCAAAGGATAAGACATGCCTGAACTGAACCCCAAGCTCGCCGACAAGAGCGTCTTCCCCAATCCTGTCTACAAGGAAACGGTGCTGAAGCCGCTGTTCGACGGCGCCAAGACCCACCATGTCGACGGCTTCCGCGCCATCGACCGGGCGCATCTGGTGATGCTGACCGAGACCGGCATTCTCGAAGCCAAACAGGCCTCGGCCATCGCCGGCGCGCTCGAAGCCATCGACCGCGAGGTCGATCCATCCACGCTCGTCTATACCGGCGAAGTGGAGGATTTCTTCTTCCTCATCGAAAAGGAACTAAAGGCCCGCCTCGGTGCCGACGTTGCCGGGCGCCTGCACACCGCACGCTCGCGCAACGACATCGACCACACGCTGTTCAAGCTTGGCCTCAAGCAGCGCATCGACGCGCTGATGGTCAAGGCGCGACATCTGCTGGGCGCGATGATCGATGCGGCCGATCGCGAAAAGGCGACGCTGATCGTTGCCTATACGCACGGCCAGCCAGCACAGCCCTCGACTTTCGGGCATTATCTGGCAGCAGCCATCGAGGTGCTGGTCCGCGACATCGAGCGCTTCGAAGAGGCGCGAAAAATCGTCGACCTGTCGCCGATGGGTGCCGCCGCCATTACCACGTCGGGCTTTCCGATCGACCGTCAGCGCGTCGCCGATCTGCTCGGCTTTGCCGCGCCCTTGCGCAATTCCTACAGCTGCATTGCGGCATCGGACTACATCACCTCGACCTATTCAGCGATCGAACTGATGTTCCTGCACCTCGGCCGCCTGATCCAGGACTTCCAGTTCTGGACGAGCTTCGAGGTTGGCCAGGTCTATGTGCCGAACGCCTTCGTGCAGATATCGTCGATCATGCCACAAAAGCGCAATCCCGTGCCGATCGAGCATATGCGCCTGCTCGCCAGCCAGACGATGGGCCGGGCCCGTACGGTGCTTGGTGTCATCCACAACACGCCGTTCACCGACATGAACGATAGCGAGGGCGAGACCCAGTCGATGGGCTACGAAGCGTTCACCGCGGCTTCGCGCGTGCTCGACCTGCTTGCAGCCTTCATCGATGCGATCCGCATCGATCCCGAGCGAGTTGCCGAGAATATCCGCCGTTCCTGCATCACCATCACCGAACTTGCCGACTCGTTGGTCCGTATCGAAGGCCTGTCCTTCCGCGAGGCGCATGAGATCGCGGCAACCGTTGCCAAGTCAGTGGTTGCGGCGGGCGGCGGGCTTGCCAAGGACGGCTACGGCCCGTTCCTCGATGCTTTCAGGCATTCGACCGGACGCGAACCGACCTTTGGCCGCGACAAGTTCGAAGAGATCGTCTCGCCAGAGCATTTCGTGGCCGTGCGTGACCGCTTCGGCGGCCCGGCACCGGCACCGATGGCCGAGGCGATTGGCGTCTACAGGAAGAAGGCAGCGGCATTTGAGGCCGTTGCTAAGGAACATGCCGGGCACGAGGCGAAAGCCGCAAAAGAACTCGGTGAGAAATTCAAGGCACTGGCAGGGGCGCTCTGATGGCGACGATCGAACTTGAAAAGCTGGTCAAGCGCTACGGCAAGGTAGACGTCGTCCAGGGCATCGACCTTGAAATCGCCGACGGCGAATTCGTCGTCTTCGTCGGGCCTTCGGGCTGCGGCAAGTCGACGACTTTGCGCATGATCGCCGGCCTCGAAGACATCTCAGGCGGTACGCTGAAGATCGGCGGCGAGGTAGTCAACGAGCGCGATCCCAAGCAGCGCAACATCGCCATGGTGTTCCAGAACTACGCCATCTATCCGCATTTGACCGTGCGCCAGAACATCGGCTTCGGGCTCTACACCTCGAAACTGTCCAAGGCGGAGAAGGACAAGCGGATCGAAGAGGCAGGCCGTATCCTTGGCCTTGAAAAATATCTCGACCGGCGCCCTGCGGCCCTGTCCGGCGGCCAGCGCCAGCGCGTCGCCATCGGCCGCGCCATGGTGCGCAACCCCTCGGCCTTCCTGTTCGACGAGCCGCTGTCCAACCTCGATGCGCAGCTGCGCGCCCAGATGCGCATCGAGATCAAGCGGTTGCACCAGAAGYTCAAGACAACGACCGTCTATGTCACCCACGACCAGGTCGAGGCGATGACCATGGCCGACCGCATCGTTGTCATGAAGGACGGCCATATCCTTCAGGTGGGCACGCCGACCGATCTCTACGAAAATCCGGTCGATGTCTTTACCGCCCGCTTCATCGGCAGCCCGTCGATGAACCTGGTTCCGGGCCGCAAGAACGGCAAGGGCGTCGAACCGTCGGCCGGCGGCGACATCCTGATCGGCGTGCGCCCGCATCAACTGACGGCGGCAATCGAAAAAGCCGAAGGCGGCCTCGAACTCACTGGTACGGTGACGGCGGTTGAACCGCTTGGACCTGAAACGCTGGTGCATCTCGATGTCGACGGCAATGCTGTGATTGCCACCGCACCAAGCAAGTTCATTCCGGCGACGGGCAGCAAGCTGACCTGCCGCGCGGCACCGGGCAGCCTCTATCTCTTCGACGCCAAGACCGAGAAGAGCCTGGGCCGGCAATGACTTCTGGAAATGCCAAGCATCCGGCGGTGCTCAGCATCGGGCGGATTTACTGCGACCTCATTTTCACTGGACTGGCGTCGCTGCCTGAGCCGGGACGTGAAGTGTTTGCGCAAGACATGAAGATGGCTGCCGGTGGCGGTGCGTTCATCGCGGCTGCCCACATGGCCCATGCCGGCCGCAAGGTAGCACTGGTGGCGCGCCTTGGCACCGACTCGCTGTCTTCAGGGATCGAGGCCGAGCTTGGCGCAAGCAATGTCGATCTTCGCTTTGTCGAGCATTCGCCGGGTGCGGGGCCGCAGGTCACCGTCGCCTCGGTGATCGGCAACGACCGTGCGTTCCTGTCGCGGCGCGCCGGTACGGCGCTTCCGGCGACACTTGAGGCTGCGCTCGACTGGAGCGATGCCGGGCATCTGCACATCGCCGAATACGCGACCTTACACGAGATCCCCGATCTGGTGACCCGGGCCAAGGCGAAAGGGCTGACCGTGTCGCTCGACCCAAGCTGGGACGAGACGCTGATCTACGAGGCCGAGCTGCTCGAACGCTGTGCCGGCGTCGACATCTTCCTGCCCAATATGGAAGAGGCGACAGCGATCACGCGCGAAAACGATCCGATCGCAGCGATCGAGATCCTGTCCAAGGCCTTCCCCGTGGTTGCCCTGAAAGCAGGCGGCGAAGGCGCATGGCTGAAGGCCAATGGCCAGTTGCTGCACCGGCGGGCCGAAGAGGTTCCGGTCGTCGACACGACGGGGGCGGGCGACGCCTTCAACGCTGGCTTCATCGATGCCTGGCTTTCCAGCCAGTCCGAGGAAGCCTGCCTTGCCGCCGGCGTCACCTATGGCAGCCTTGCCGTCCAGGCGGCAGGAGGCTCGGCGATCCTGCGCCAGCCGCAGCGTCGGGCTGCGGGCTGACGACGCCAAATCGCCGTAGCGAGGAACAACTCGCTACGGTCGGCTGATCAGCAGCGAAATACCCTGGCCGACGCCGATGCACATGGTGGCGAGCGCGCGCTTTGTGCTCTGCAAATCAAGTTCCAACGCCGCCGTCAGCACGAGGCGTGCACCCGACATGCCGAGCGGGTGACCAAGCGCGATGGCGCCGCCATTCACATTGACATGGGCCGCGTCGTCGGCGAGGCCAAGCTCGCGCATGCAGGCCAGCGACTGCGCGGCGAAAGCCTCGTTGAGCTCGATAATATCGATGTCGGCGATGGTCAGCCCACTGCGTTCCAGAAGCTTGCGCGTCGAGGCGACCGGACCGATGCCCATGACGCGGGGGGCTACGCCAGCGGTGGCCATGCCGTCGATCTTGGCGAGCGGTGTCAGGCCGTAGCGTTCGACCGCGCGGGCTGACGCGACGATCACAGCCGCGGCACCGTCGTTGACGCCCGAAGCATTGCCGGCTGTCACTGTGCCGCCGGCGCGGAACGGTGTCGAAAGGCTGGCGAGTTTTTCGATGGTCGTTTCGCGCGGATGCTCGTCATGCTCGACGACAGTCGCTTCGCCCTTGCGCCCTTTGATGGTGACAGGAGCGATTTCACGGGCAAACCGCCCACTCTTCTGGGCAGCGGCGGCGCGCGCCTGGCTGCGCAGGGCAAAATGGTCCTGATCGTTACGCGAAATGGAAAATTCCGCCGCGACGTTTTCGGCCGTCTCCGGCATGGAATCGATGCCGTATTGTTTTTCCATCAGTGGATTGACGAAACGCCAGCCGATGGTGGTGTCGAAGATCTCGGCGCTGCGCTGGAACGCACTCGTCGCCTTCGGCATGACAAAGGGCGCGCGCGACATGCTTTCGACGCCGCCGGCGATGATGATGTCTGCTTCGCCAAGCTTGATGGCGCGCGCGGCATAACCGACAGCGTCGAGGCCGGAGCCGCAGAGCCGGTTGATGGTCGTCCCAGCCACCGTCTCCGGCAGGCCCGCAAGCAGTGCGGCCATGCGGGCGACATTGCGGTTGTCTTCGCCGGCCTGGTTGGCACAGCCGAGCACGATCTCGTCGATCTGGTCGGTGGAAATGGCGGGCAGTCGCGCCAATGCCTCACGGATGGCATGGGCAGCAAGATCGTCAGGGCGCACGGATGCAAGCGCGCCGCCATAGCGGCCGATCGGGGTGCGGACGCCGCCGACGATATAGGCTTCGCTCATGGCTTTGCGTCCTTGTGCGTTTCGGCGGCGACCATCGGCCCGCCCTTGTGGGCCGGGAAGCCGTAGCCGTTGATCATCACCAGATCGATGTCGCTCGAACGCGCGGCGACACCTTCAGCGAGCAAGGCAGCGCCTTCATCGGCCATCGCCTTGAGCAGCCTTGCGATGATCTCATCAGGAGTGAAGCTGCGCGGGGTAATGTTCCTGGCCGCGCGAGCGGCTTCGATCAGCGCCGTCACCTCGGGATCGACGGCCCGTTCGCCACTGGAATAGTCGTACCAGCCGCGCCCGGTCTTGCGGCCGAAGCGCCCCGCTTCGCACAACCTGTCGGCGATTTCGACATAACGTGCCCGGGGATCGCGGGTCGCGGCCTGGCGCTTGCGCCGTGCCCAGGCGATCTCGAGGCCTGCCATGTCGTAGACGGCGAAGATGCCCATCGGAAAGCCATAGGCTTCGAGCGCGGCGTCGATTTCGTGCGGTGCAGCACCGTCCTCGACCATGAACTCGGCCTCGCGGCGGTAGGCGGAAAAGATGCGGTTGCCGATGAAACCTTCGGTGACGCCGCATACGACCGGCAACTTGCCCAGCTTCTTGGCGAAGGCCAGCGCGGAAGCGAGCACGTCGGGTGCGGTCGCCTTGCAGTCGACGACCTCAACGAGGCGCATGATGTTGGCCGGCGAGAAGAAGTGGAGGCCGACAACGCGCTCGGGATGAGCGGTCGCGGCGGCGATTTCGTCGGGGTTGAGGTAGCTGGTGTTGGTGGCGAGGATCGCATCCTGCCTGACGATGCCGTCGAGCCGTTGGAACAACTCGGTCTTGACGGTGAGATCGTCGAACACCGCCTCGACGACAAGGTCGGCGGCGGCGAGTTCGCTGGCGTTGTAGGTCACCACGAGCCGGCCAAGGCATTCGTTGCGAACTGTCGGTGAAAGACGCCCTGACTGGACCGACTTGTCGAGGATGCCCGCGATGCCCTCGCGCCCCTTTTCGGCGGCTTCGACCGTCTGCTCGACGCCGATGACACGATAGCCCGATGTGAGTGCCGCAACGGCGATGCCCGCGCCCATCAGTCCGGTGCCGACGATGCCGACAGTCTCGATCTTGCGCGGCGTGATGTTGTCGAGCTTTTCGACCTTGCCGGCTGAACGTTCGGCGAAGAACACATGGCGGAGCGCTGCGGATTCCGCGGAATCGCGCAGCCGAACGAAGGTCGCGCGCTCGTCGGCGAGGCCTTGCCTGAGGTCGACCTGTGCGGCTGCCTTGACGAGGCGGACGGCCTCGGCGGGCGCGGCCTGGCCGCGTGCCTTGGACAGGATCTTTTTCGCTGCGGCATCGACGGCCGCCGGTTCGGTGGCTGGGACTTCCAACAGGCCGGTGCGGCGCAGCGGCGCGCTGGCGAGATCGTGGACGAGGCTGAGCGCTGCGTCGAGATGATCGTTTGAAACGCCATCGACAAGACCGAGTGTCAGCGCTTCGGTCGCCTTGACCGCACGGCCGCTGCCGATCAGGTCGATCGCGGCGACGGTGCCGATCAGGCGCGGCAGGCGCTGGGTGCCGCCGGCGCCCGGCACAATCCCAAGCTTGACCTCGGGCATGCCGAAGCTCGCTTTGTCGCCGGCGATGCGGCCATGGCAGGCGAGCGCGATTTCGCAGCCGCCGCCGAGCGCGGCGCCATTAACCGCAGCGACCACCGGCTTGCCGAAGCCTTCGATGCGCTCGATGACTTCGGGCAGCGACGGTTCGACCGGGGGCTTGCCGAATTCCCTGATGTCGGCGCCGCCGACAAAGGTTCGGCCAGCGCCTGTGATGACGATGCCGACCACTATGCTCGATGCGGCGGCGTGGTCGAGCGCCTTGACCAGCCCCTGGCGGACATGCGCCGAAACCGCATTGACCGGCGGATTGTCGATGGTGACGACAAGCACGCCGTCGCTCAAGCTGCCCGTAACGCTCTCGGAAAACCGCGTCGCGCTCATATGGCCTTACTCGGGAATGACGGCGGTGGCCTGGATCTCGATCTTGGCGCGGTCCTCGACCAGCGCCACGACCTGCATGGCGGCCATGGCCGGGAAATGCCGGCCGATGACGTCGCGATAGGCCTGTCCAAGGCCGCGCAGGTTTTCGGTGTATTCCTTCTTGTCGGTGAAATACCAGGTCATCGTGGTGATGTGGTGCGGCTCGGCACCGCCGGCGCGCAGCACGGCGACGACGTTTTCAAGCGTCTGACGCACCTGGCCGACGAAGTCGTCGGTCTCGAATTCGCAATTGCCATTCCAGCCGATCTGGCCGCCGACGAAGACCGTGCGACCGCTGGCTGCGACGCCGTTGGAGTAACCGATCGGCTTCGCCCATCCCTCGGGCTGCAGGATTTCATGCATCTGATGTCTCCAGAAGTTTTTCGAGCGCGGCACGGATGTCGTCCGGCCAGGCGAGCGATTTGTGGGTGTCGAGCGACGTTGCAACGACGCTGTGGCGAGCGCTCCAGAGCAGGGTGCCTGCCGCCGAAATTTTATGCTCCAGGTCAAGCGAGGAGCGGCCGACCCGGCGAACCGCAAGCTCGAAATCGAGCGTGTMGCCGTGGAAGCCGGGATGGACGAAGGTGAGATCCAGCCGCACGGTTGGCGTGCCGATGCGTCGCTCAGTGATCAGCTCTTTCCACGGCGCGCCGACCGAGCCGAAAAACTCCTCCAGAACCCCCACGAGGATGTTCAAATAGGAGGGGAAATAGGCGATCCCGGAAGGGTCGCAGTCCCCGAAACGCAGCGGCCGGCTGGTGCGGAAGGTCAAGGTTGCGCCCTCTACTTCGCGGCCTTCATCAGCTCACGGCCGATGATCAGCTTTTGCACTTCTGTTGCACCCTCGTAGATGCGCAGCGCGCGGATTTCGCGGTAGAGCCGCTCGGTGATCTCACCGACGCGCACGCCGCGCCCGCCAAACATCTGCAGCGCCTGGTCGATGACCCACTGGGCGTTTTCCGTCGCCGTCATCTTGGCCATGGCGGCCTCGCGGGTGATCGGCAGTTTCTGCACGTCGCGCCGCCAGGCGGTGCGCACGGTCAAAAGCGAGGCGGCGTCGATTGCCGTTGCCATCTCGCCCAGCGTGCTCTGCGCGGTCGGCAGGTCGGCCAGTGTCGCGCCAAACATTTTTCGCGACTTGGCGTGTGCGACAGCTTCGTCGAGCGCGCGGCGAGCGAAGCCGAGCGCTGCGGCAGCCACCGACGGACGGAAGATATCGAGCGTGCGCATGGCGATCTTGAAGCCTTCGCCCGGCGCGCCCAAAAGCTGCGACGCAGGGATACGGCAGTTGTCGAAGCGCACCCGGGCGAGCGGATGCGGCGCGATCGTTTCGATGCGCTCGGCGATCGAAAAGCCCGGCGTGTCGGCGAAGACGACGAAAGCCGAAATGCCGCGTGTGCCCGGCGCTTCGCCGGTGCGGGCGAAGACCGTATAGACATCGGCGATGCCGCCATTGGAAATGAAGATCTTTTCGCCGTCGAGCACATAGTCGTTGCCGGCGCGGGCAGCGCTGGTGCTCATCGCCGCGACGTCCGAGCCGGCGTCCGGCTCGGTCAGCGCGAAGGCCGAGATCAGCTCGCCACGAGCGATCTTGGGCAGGATCGCCAGTTTGAGTTCGTCCGATCCCGACAGGCTGATGGCGCCTGTACCCAGGCCCTGCATGGCGAATGCGAAATCGGCAAGGCCGTCGGCATAAGCGAGCGTTTCGCGGATCAGGCAGAGCGAGCGGCTGTCGATTTGCTCCGACACACCGCCAAATGCCGCCGGCACGCAATGCCTGAGGATGCCGGCAGCTCCCAGTGCAGGGACCAACTTCTTGCAGGCCGCATAAGCGTCGGCATGGTCGATCCCATCAAGTCCGCCGCCCGCGACAAAGCCGTCGAGTTCAACCGCGAGCGCGCGGTGGCTGTCGGCGAAAAACGGCCAGTCGAGGTGATCGCGGGTCGGATTTCCCACCGGCGCCGAATGCGAAGCCATGGCTCAGTTCCCCTTGAATTCCGGCTTAGTCTTGGCGGCGAAGGCTTCGAAGGCGCGGCGGAAATCGCCAGTCGCCATGCAGATCGCCTGGGCCTGCGCTTCGGACTCGATCAGCTGGTCGATGCCCATCGCCCATTCCTGATCGAGCATCTTCTTGGTCATGGCGTGCGCGAACCACGGACCGTCGGCAACGGTACGGGCGAACTTCTGCGCCTCGGCAAGCAGGTTCGGGCGTTCATGCAGCGCGTTGTAGAAGCCCCAGTTGTGACCTTCGGCGGCGGACATCGAACGGCCGGTGAACAGAAGCTCGGCGGCGCGGCCCTGGCCGATGATACGCGGAAGGATACCGCAGGCGCCCATGTCGGCGCCGGCGAGGCCAACCCTGGTAAACAGGAAGGCGGTCTTGGCCTCGGGCGTGGCGACGCGGAAGTCGGCCGACATGGCAAGGATCGCACCCGCACCGGCRCAGATGCCGTCGACGGCCGCGATGACTGGTTGCGGACAGGTGCGGATCTGGCGGACCAGATCGCCGGTCATGCGGGTGAAATCGAGCAGGTCGGGCATCGACATGCGCGTCAGCGGCTCGATGATGTCGAAGACATCGCCGCCGGAGGAGAAGTTGTTTTCGGCCCCGGTCAGAACGACGGCGCGCACGTCGCTGGCGCGTGCCAGCGAACGGAACAGATCGGTGAGTTCCTCGTAGCTTTCGAAGGTCAGCGGGTTCTTCTTCTCCGGACGATTGAGCGTGATGGTGGCGACCCGGCCGTCGGCATCGGTCTCAAACAGGAAGTGCTTGGCCTTGTGGTCCTTGAACGGACGCTTCTTGTCCTGCATCGGGTTGGTCACGGATCGCTCCTGTCGCTATCTTTGGCTTGCTTAGTCGTTCGCTGACGGTGGAAGGAAATCCACTTCATGCGCGGCAGAAATCTTCACGACCTCTTCGGGATCGCCGAGGTTGTCGAGCTTGCTGAACAATTCCTCGAGCATCCCCGCCGGAGAAACCCAAAACAGCGCCCGCGTCGGCTTGTCGGATTTATTGAAATAGCCATGCGGAATACCGCGCGGCATCCGCACTAGATCTCCAGCCTTGGCTTTGAACCATTGGCCGTCGAGCTTCAGATCGAGTTCGCCTTCCTGCACCAGGATAAATTCATCCTGCGTCGGATGGATATGCACGGGAACGAACTGACCAGGCGCGCTGTTTGTTTCAAAGGCGAATGTCGCGTCGCAAATCGCTTTCGGAAAATAGATCTGACCGAGAATGTTCCACTGCTTACCCTCAAAGCCGTGACCGTCGCGCGTAATTCCCTTTTCGAGATTTCCTGCCATGTCTACCTCCCCGTTGATTAGGTTTGCCTGGTATCAATTCCTGTTTGCCGGACCTGCAAAGATGCGAGCGGCGTCAGCACCATTTCCCGTAGCCTGCCTGCTCACCCTCCCAGTATTTCGCCGCCGGCGACCGGGATCGCCTGGCCAGTGATGGCGGTTGCCTTTTCGGAGGCGAGCCAAAGCACCGTGTTGGCAACTTCCTGCGGCGTGACCAGTCGTCCCTGCGGGTTGGACCGGGCAAGGCTTGCACGCGCTTCATCCGCCGTGCGGCCTGTCTTGCCGCTGATCGTTTCGACGGCACCGTCGAGCAGAGGTGTGTCGGTGAACCCAGGGCAGACGGCGTTGACGGTCACGTCAGTGCGGGCGAGTTCGAGCGCCAAGGCACGCGTCATGCCGATCACGCCATGCTTGGAGGCGCAGTAGGCGGAGACGTAGGGATATCCGGTCAGGCCGGCAGTGCTGGCGACATTGATGATGCGGCCATTGCCGGCGCGTTTGACCGAGGCAAGTGCTGCCTGTGTGACCAGGAACGTGCCGGTCAGATTGATGCCGATCACCCGGTTCCACATCGCAAGGTCGGTCTTGTCGAACGGCGCCGACGGCGCTTCGCCGGCACAGTTGACCAGCACGGCGATGTCACCCGCCTGGGTCACGGCCTTGGCGATGCCTGCCTCAACCGACTGTGCGTCGGTGACGTCAAAGCTATCGTGTACAAAGGCTTCGCCGCCAGCGGCAGCGATCTCGGCGCAAACGGCTTCAAGTGGGGCCGCGCGTCGCCCGCACAGGCTGACGCGCAGGCCATCGGCCGCCAACGCCAGCGCAATGGCGCGGCCGATGCCGCTGCCTGCGCCGGTGACTAAAGCGTGACGCCCGTTCTTGCCCCGATTGCTCATGCCTTGCCTGTGGGTGCGGCTGCCGCGGCGCGGGCGAGGTTGTTCACATATTGCGCGCGGGCCGAATGATACTGCTTCGGCCAGGCCTGTTCAGCGTAACCGATCTTCGCCGCTTCATGCATGACGAAGGACGGGTCGGCGAGATGCGGACGGGCGACGGCGCAAAGATCGGCGCGGCCGGCAGCGATGATCGAATTGGCGTGGTCGGCCTCCGAGATCGCACCCACGGCAATCGTCGGCACCTGGATCTCGTTGCGGATCTTGTCGGAGAACGGTGTCTGGAACAGGCGGCCATAGACCGGCTGCTCTTCCTTCACCACCTGGCCTGACGAGCAGTCGATCATGTCGGCGCCGGCTTCCTTGAACATGCGCGCGAAGATCGCTGCGTCCTCGGGCGTGTTGCCACCCTCGTACCAGTCGTGAGTGGACAGACGCACCGAGATCGGCTTGTCTTGCGGCCACGCCGCACGGACAGCGCGGAACACTTCGAGCGGGAAACGGGCGCGGTTTTCGTGGCTGCCGCCATATTCGTCGTCGCGCAGATTGGTCAGCGGCGACAAGAAGCTCGACAAGAGATAGCCGTGGGCTGCGTGCAGTTCGAGAATGTCGAAGCCAAGTTCGGCCGCCATCTCGGTGGAGCGGACGAAATCGGCTGTTACACGATCCATGTCCTCCCGGGTCATTTCGCGCGGCATGTCGGAATGCTTGAGGTAGGGCAGGGCGGATGCCGAAATCAAAGGCCAGCCGCCTTCGATCACCGGCTGGTCGATGCCTTCCCAAGGAACCCTTGTCGCGCCCTTGCGACCGGCATGTCCGATCTGGATGCCGATCTTGGCCGGTGTCTGGTGATGGACGAAATCGACGATGCGCTTGAAGGCCTGCGCCTGCTCGTCGTTCCACAGGCCAAGGCAGCCGGGCGTGATGCGCGCGTCTGGCGACACGCAGGTCATCTCGGGGAACACAAGGGCCGCGCCGCCCATGGCGCGCGAGCCCATGTGGACGAGATGGAAGTCGTTGGGCAGGCCGTCGGTCGCCGAATACATCGCCATCGGCGACATCACGATACGGTTCTTCAGCGTCAAGCCGCGAATGGTGAAGGGCGTGAACATCGGCGGCGGCACCGAACCGTTGGGCGCGGGAACGACACCGGCACGCTCGGCGAACCAGCGCTCGTAGCCCTCGAGCCAGTCCTTGTCGCGCAAGCGCAGGTTTTCATGGCTGATGCGCTGCGAGCGCGTCAGCATCGAATACATGAACTGCTCGGGCTCCAGCGTGTCGGCATAACGCGTGCCGACGACCTCGAACCACTCCATCGCATTGCGTGCGGCGTTCTGGATGCGGGCAACGTCGACGCGACGCACGTCCTCATAGGCTTCGAGCACGGCCGGAATGCTGGCCTTGTCGTGGCCGAAGATATCGAATTGGCGGGTCAGTTCTATGGCGTCGTCGATGGCGAGCTTGGTGCCCGAACCGATGGCGAAATGTGCGGTGTGCGCGCTGTCGCCCATCAAAACGACATGGCTTTGGCCATTGAAATGGCTCCACTTGTCGCAGATCAGGCGGCCGAAATTCAGCCAGGCCGAGCCGCGCAGATGGCGCGCATTGGTCATCAATTTGTGGCCTTCGAGCGTGCCGGCAAACAGCTTCTCGCAGAAGTCGATGGACTGGTCCTGGTCCATCTCGCCGAGGCCATGCGCCTGGAACACGTCGTCGGTGGTCTCGACGATGAAAGTCGAGGTGTTTTCGTCGAAGCGATAGATGTGAGCCTGGAACCAGCCATGCTCGGTCTTTTGGAAATCGAAGGTGAAGGCGTCGAAACGCTTGTCGGTGCCGAGCCAGATATAGCGGTTGGGCCGCATCACCATGTCGGGCTTGAAGATATCCGCGTATTTGTGGCGGATGCGCGAATTGATGCCATCCGCGGAAATGATCAGGTCGGCGTCGGGAAAATCCTGGTCGCCCTGAACGTCGGTTTCGAAGACCAGCTCGACGCCGAGTTCGAGGCAACGCTCCTGCAGGATGTTGAGCATCTTCTTGCGGCCGATGCCGACAAAGCCGTGACCGGTGGTGCGGATCTTGCGGCCCTTGAACACCAGCTCGATGTCGTCCCAGTGGTTGAAGGCGACCTCGATCGTCTCGGCGGTTGCCGGATCCCACTGGCGCATCGACTGCATGGTGGCATCGGAGAAGACCACACCCCAGCCAAAGGTGTCGAAGGGGCGGTTGCGCTCGACAACGGTTACCTGATGCTCGGGGTGCTGCTTCTTCATCAGGAGCGCGAAGTAGAGACCAGCAGGCCCACCACCAATACAGACAATGCGCATGCCGTTCTCCTCCGCAAACCGTGCGGTCCCGGCGGGCGCGGCTCGCCCAACCTTGACCATGGAGGCAGCATGGACGCTTTCGAAAAGAACTTCAAGCTTAAAGTTATTTTTGGACATGGCGGCCCCCGACCGCTGGCGAAATGCGCTGGCGACCGGGCCGAAAGGTTAAGGGCCAAGCCCTGCAGATGCTACCGGGTAAGGAAGGTGGCGGTGTCGACGATCTCGCCATAGGCAAAGGCCAGCGCGGCCATGACGGCGGCGTGGACCTGCGCTGCCGGCACGGTCGCGCCGCCAAACTCCAGGTCACGCGTGGCGCAGGCGTCGTGGACGACGGTCGTCTTGTAACCGAAGTCCGATGCTGCCCGGGTCGCGCCTTCGATGCACATGTGGCTCATGGCGCCGACGATCACCACTTCTTCAACGCCGCCGGCGTCGAGTGTCTCTTTCAGGTCGGTGCCGCGAAACGAATTGACGAAATTCTTGGTGATGACCTTCTCGCCGTCGGCCGGGTGCACGGCGACATTGATCTCGATGCCGGGGGTTGCTGGCGCAAAGATGGGGGCATCTTCAGACAGCGATAGGTGACGAACATGGATGACCGCATCGCCCTTGGCGCGCGCCGCCGCGATGACGCGGGCGGCGTTTGCCGTTGCCTGCTCTATGCCAACGAGCGGAAACCTGCCGGCTGGAAAATACTCGTTCTGGATGTCGATGGCGATGATTGCGCGCTTGCTCATGTCCCGTTGCCTTTGCTGTTGGGAAGATGTTGCGTGAAAGATGCTATGGATTATGGTGCCGGCCTATTGGCGATATCGACATAACCAGGGGCGATTCCGACAAATGGCTGAAGGCGACGTGATCGAGATCGGGCTGCTGCTTTATCCCGGCGCACAGATGTCAGCGGTGCTCGGCATGACCGACCTTTTCGACCTCGCCAACCGCACTGCCCGGCGCAAGAGCCGCGATACGCCGCCGCCTACTCTCCGCGTGTGCCACTGGCAGGCCGAACAACCGGGGATGCCGCCAGCGAGGGTGTTCGATACCCATCCCGACGCATCGAGCGTTCCCGCCGTGTTTGTCGTGCCACCGGCGCTCGGCGACCCGATATCACCCGAACTCGCCGCACCGCTGGCGCACTGGCTGCGCGATCGCCACGGCGCGGGCGGAGTGCTGGCGTCAGTCTGTGCGGGGGCCTTCCTGCTTGGCGAGACCGGTCTTTTGGCAGGGCGGGCAGTGACCACCAACTGGGTCTACGACGATGCATTCCGCTTGCGCTTTCCCAGGCAAAGCTCGATACCGACAGGCTGGTCATCGACGATGGCGACATCATCACCGCTGGCAGCCTCATGGCCTGGACCGACCTCGGCCTCAAGCTCGTCGACCGCTTCCTCGGCCCGACGGTGATGGTCGAGACGGCTCGGGTGCTGGCTCTCGATCCGCCCGGGCGCGAACAGCGTTATTACAGTGCCTTCGCGCCACGCCTCAGCCATGGCGATGCTGCCATACTCAAGGTGCAGCACTGGTTGCAGGCGACCGAAGCCAAGGATCTGAGCCTTGCAACGCTCGCTGCTCTGGCGGGACTCGAGGAGCGGACCTTCCTGCGCCGTTTCCAAAAGGCGACCGGACTGACGACGACGGATTACGGTCAGCGGGTGCGCGTCGGCAAGGCGCGCGAATTGCTCCAGTTCACCACGCAGTCCGTCGACAAGGTCGCCTGGGAGGTCGGCTACGGCGACCCTGGTGCATTTCGCAAGGTCTTCACGCGCATCGTCGGGCTGACTCCGAGCGACTACCGCGCCAGGTTCCGTGCATAGGTTAGCGCGATTTGATCATGCACCCTTGGCGAGGGAAGCGACGACCGAGCGCTTGAGCTTGGCAAGTTCGTCGAGCAGTACAGCGCCGTCTTTCGGCGCCAGATTGCCGAACAGGTCGGCGATCCAGTCGGCATGGGCTGCCGCCATCTTTTCGAACTCGGCGCGGCCGAAGGGCGTAAGCGCGATGATCTGCACGCGGCGGTCGGTCGGCGATGTGGTACGGCTGATATGGCCGCTTTCGGCAAGCCGCTCGACGAGCACGGTGATGTTGCCGGGCGACACCATCATGCGCTTAGACACTTCGCCAAGCACCATGCCGTCCTGGGCGCGTTCGAGCTGGGCCATCAGGTCGAAGCGGGGCAGGGTGGAATCGAATTCTTCGCGCAGGCGCCGGCGTATCTCGGTCTCAACCAGCGTCGAGCACGTCAGCAGGCGTAGCCACAGCCGAAGTTCGGTACCGTGATCGGCGGGCGCTTCCTGCACCTTGGTCTCGCCGTCGACCCATGCGGTGGCGTTCGCCGTTTCTTTGCGTTCGTCCATCTCTGCCCGGTCTTTCCTCAGCTGGCGAACCAGATAGCAGTCCGGTCCGGACAGGCTTTGTAGAGCCGTTTCACTGGGTCTTACAAGCTTGAAAGATTCAAGGTGCGGGAATGCCGCCGGCAAGCACCGTGGCGTAGGCCTGGGCGTCGATGTTGCCGCCAGAGATGACACAAACGACGTTGCCTCTAGCATGCTCGCTCGAAAGGGCTGCTGCGAGCGAAGCGGCGCCAGCGCCTTCGGCGACGATCTTGCCCTTGGAAAACAGCAGTCGCATGGCCTCCGTCACCTGCTCGAGGCTGACGGTCACAGCGCCATCGATCAACTCACTTGCCACCGGCCAGAGTTGCGGCACCAGCGACGGCCCCCCGATGCTCTTGATGAAAGAGGGGCGCGTTTCGATTTCGACGATATGCCCCGCTCCAAGAGCTGCCGTCACGGGTGCTGCGTTCTCGTCTTCGACAGCAAGCACCTTTGCCTCGGGCAGCAACGCCTTGACGGCACTGGCGACGCCAGTGGTCATGCTCCCGCCGCCATATGGGGTGAGCACGACGTCGACCTCAGGCAAATCCTCCAGAATCTCCATGCCGATCGAGCCGCTGCCAGCCAAAACGGCCTGGTCGGTCACCGGATTGACCAGCAGTTCAGGAAAATCCGGACGGTCAGCGCCGATGATGTATTGCCACCAGGTTTCCATGGAAATGAACCTGACGTCGCCGCCGAGGCGGCGCACGCCGTCGATCTTGGTCTGCGGCGCGCCGGCATACATGTAGGCAGCCATAGGCACGCCGAGCTTGTTTGCCGCCCAGGCCATGCCATAGGCCATGTTGCCGGAACTGGTGGTTGCTACCCCATTGCGCAAGGTATCGGCATCACGCGACAGAAGCGCATTTAGCGCGGGCCTGAGCTTGAAAGCGCCAATCGGCGACAGCGTTTCGAGCTTGAGGAAGATTTGCCGGTCAGGCAGGCCGAGATCGAGCCGCACAAGCGGCGTGCGCGGAATGTATGGCGCAATCCGCGCGCGTGCGGCGGCGATCTCGTCGAGGCTCGGGCGATAGGGAACATTCATTCGGCCGCCGACCTTGTTCTCAGGCTGCCGGCGCGCGCGGCGTGCTTGTTTCCGCTGTAATCCTCTGTGTGGACATAGACATGCAGCGTATAGCCTATGTGGTCGATCATCAGGGCCTTCGCTTTTTCCAGGTCGCGGTCGAGCGCTGCTTCCATCAGTGCGGTGTGGGGGCCGATCGACTGCGCTTCGCTAAGCGCTGCCATGGCTTCTTCATAGCCCTGCTTCTGGCCTTCGGCCGCCCGCAATGTCGGTGCTAGCCCGAGAAAACGATGATGGCGGCGCAGCTGGTCGGAAATGGTCGAGCGGAAGTGCAGCAACCAGTTGGACGTGGCCGCACTCAACAGTGCCGAGTGGAACGCCTGGTGCTTTTCATCCCAGTCGTCGACGGCAGCGTCGGAAGGGTCCTCGGTCGCCGTCTTGCAGCGCGACAGCCTGTAATGAGCAGTGACCACGGCCTCTTCCCAGTCGCTATCGCCCTTTTCGATCGATTCCAGCAGTAGCGGCAGCTCGACCACCATTCTGGCGCGTGCAAGGTCTTCGAGCTCGGCCCGCGAGACCTGCGCGACGGCGAAACCGCGATTGGAAATCGCCGTCACCAGACGTTCGGCTTCTAGCCGTGACAGCGCTTCGCGCAACGGCGTCCAGCCGACGCCATAGCCAGTGCGCAGTGCGCTCAGCTTCAGCGGCGCGCCGGGCATCAGGCGGGTGGTCAGGATATCGCGCCGCAGCAGCCGATAGGCCGCTTCCGTCTTGGTGGAGTGCTCGTCGTCCTGCATCGCTGTCCATCCGTGTCTGCCGCAAAAATTATATATCATGGGAGCGCGTGGCAAGAATTATATATAATGTTTGACAGACCTCTTGCGACTGCTCATGATTGCCCCATGCCGCCGTTCAGTGAGCGGTGCTTGTCAAATCTGGGAGGAATAGATGAGAAACTTGAAGTCCGGTCTGCTGTCGGGTCTGGTATTTGCCGGTGCGCTCGCCGTCAGCCTTGGCGCCGCCGTCGCCGATCCGATCAAGATCGGCATTGCCAATTTTGGCGAGCACCCACAGCTGAACGCAGCCATCGCCGGCTTCAAGAAGTCGCTGGCTGAAAACGGTTTCGTCGACGGCAAGGACGTCGTCTACACCGAAAGCCACACCAATTTCGACGCGTCGCTGGTGCCCCAGATGATCGCCAAGCTGCAGGCAGAGCAGCCCAAGCTGTTGTACACCATCACCACCCCGGTTTCGCAGATCGCCAAGAAGGCGCTCGCTGGCTCGGGCATTCCGGTCGTCTTCGCAGCGGTGACCGATCCGGTCGCGGCCAAGCTGGTTCCCTCGTGGGAAGCCGGCGATGACGGCATGACCGGCGCGACCGATCTGCAGGACGTCGCTGCCGTGATGGCGTTCACCAAGAAGCTGCTGCCCAATGCCAAGCGCTTTGGCGTGCCTTACAATCCGGGCGAAGCCAATGACGTCGCCCTGGTCGAAAAGATCAAGGAAGCCGCACCTGCCGCGGGCTTCGAAGTCGTTGAAGTCGGCATCGACAATGTCAACGACATCCAGCAGCGCATCGCATCGCTCGCCGGCAAGGTCGACGTGATCTACGGCCCGACCTCGAACCTGATCCAGCCGGCGATCCCGGCAGTGTCCGCAGCAGCGCGCCAGGCCGGCATCCCGGTCGTCAATGCCGACGACAATGCCGTACGCGAGGGCGTCGTTCCGGCAAGCTTTGCGGTGAACTACGAGCAGGTCGGCGTCAACGCCGGCAAGATCGCCGCCGAAATCCTGAAGGGCAAGGACCCCAAGGCCATCGCGCCTTCACGCCCGGCCTATGAGGACCATGCCGCGATGATCTCGAAGAAGGCGATGGCGGCATTCGGCATCGAAATCCCGGCTTCGCTGGCCGATTGCGGCTGCATCGTCGAGTAATCTTCGGCTTCGTCAAAAACAGGTGGCGGCGTCTTTGACGCCGTTACCTCTTTCGGGAGGGACGGATGCTCGAAATCCGATCTGCACGTAAAGTTTTCTACAAGGGCCAGGCCGACGAGAAGGTCGCGCTGGACGGCCTCAGCCTTAAGCTTGCCACCGGTGAATTCGGCGTCGTCATCGGCTCCAACGGTGCAGGCAAGAGCAGCATGCTCAATGCCATTTCAGGCGCACTTGTACTCGATTCCGGTCAGATCCTCATCAATGGCGACGATGTATCGGATATGCCGGTCCACAAGCGCGCGATCCGTTTGGCGCGCGTCTTCCAGGACCCGATGAAGGGCACCGCCGCCTCGATGACGGTTGCCGAAAACATGCTGCTCGCTGATCTGCGCTCCAAGAAGCGCACTTTGCGCCAGGGCCTCAATCCGACCCGCCTGGCCACCTACAAGGAACGCCTTGAACTCCTTGGGCTCGGCCTTGAAAATCGCCTCGACACCCGCGTCGAACTGCTTTCGGGCGGCCAGCGCCAGTCGCTGTCGCTGATCATGGCGGTTGGCGGCTCACCGGATCTGCTGTTGCTCGACGAGCATACCGCAGCGCTTGATCCGCGCACCGCCGACATCGTCATGAAGGCGACCGTGCGTGCCGTCGAGGCGCTGAAGCTCACCACTTTGATGGTGACTCACAACATGCAGCATGCCGTCGATTTCGGTCACAGCGTCATCATGCTCGACGCCGGCAAGCTCCGCCTCGAAATCTCCGGCGAGGAAAAGGCCAAGGTCACTGTTGTCGACCTGATCGGCCATTTCTCCGTGAAAACCGACCGCATGTTGCTGGCGAGCTGATCATCATGGACTTTATCCAGACTGTTTTCACGAGCTTCGTCGCGCTCATTCCCGTCACCCTGGCGCAGAGCCTGATCCTTGCATTCGTCGTGCTCGGCATCATGATCCCGTTCCGTACGCTCAACTTCCCCGACCTCACCAGCGAAGGTGCGTTTCCGCTCGGTGGCTGCGTCTGCGGCGTGCTTCTGGCGTCTGGCGCTTCACCGCTGACGGCGATTGCGGTTGCGCTGATCGCCGGCTTCCTTGCCGGCTGCTGCACTGCCTTCATCCATCTGCGTTTCCGCATCCACACGCTGCTCGCTGGCATCTTGATGATGACGATGCTCTACAGCATCAATCTGCGCATCATGGGCAAGTCGAACCTTTCTGTCTTCGGCGCGCCCACCGTGTTCGACTGGGCACCGTTCGTCCAGCCGGGCTTCCCGGCGGCCAAGATCATCGTGGCTGGCCTGATCGGGGCCATCGTCTTCATCCTGCTCAACATGTTCTTCAAGACCGAGAAGGGCACAGCGATCCGCGCGGTCGGCGCCAACCCCGACATGGCCGAAGCACAGGGCATCAATGTCTGGGTCGCTACCATTGGCGGCGTGGGCCTTGCCAGCGCGTTTTCGGCAACCAGCGGTGCGCTGATGGTGCAGAGCCAAGGCTTTGCCGACGTCAATATGGGCCTCGGCATCCTCATCAACGGCCTTGCCGCGCTGATGATCGGTGAAGCCATCGTCGGCAAGCAGACCGTGCTGCGCCAACTCGCGGCGCCGTTTGTCGGCGCTGTCGTCTACTACCAGCTGGTGTCGTTTTGTCTGGCGGCAGGCATGCCGCCCCCCGACCTGAAGCTCGCCACCGGACTGTTCGTGCTCGCCATGCTTGCTCTGCCGAGCCTGCGTCGCAGCCGGGGACCGGCACAAGCACGCGAAACCATTCGCGAATAATCAAGGATAGCCCGCATCATGACTGCAATTCCTGATCTCGCCGCGATCGAGGCCATGGACGCTGCCGATCCGCTGCGTTCGATGCGCGACCGCTTCATCTTGCCGGAAGGGGTGATCTATCTCGACGGCAATTCGTTGGGGGCTGCTTCGCACGCTGCCTTCAGCGAGCTCCAGGCGGCCGCGTCCAAGGAGTGGGCGCARGACCTGATCCGGGCCTGGAACACCGCCGGGTGGTTCGACATGCCGACCGAGCTCGGCGACCGGATCGGCCGCCTGATCGGCGCCGCACCCGGCCAGACGGTTGTCTGCGACACCACCTCGACCAACATCTACAAGATTCTTCATGCAGCACTCGCGCTGCGGCCTGACCGCTCGGTCATTGTCGCCGAGGGCAACAGCTTCCCGACCGACCTGTACATGGCCGAGGGCGTCGCTTCGACGCGGGCTGGCACCGTGTTGCGTCTCGAAGGCGTCGATGCGCCCAGCATCGAAGAGCTGATCGACGAAAATGTCGCTGTGGTTCTGGTTAACCACGTCAACTACAAGTCGGGCGAATTGCGCGACATGGCGGCGCTGACCAGGAAGGCGCATGCAGCTGGCGCGCTGATCGTCTGGGACCTCTGCCACACGGCCGGCGCCCTGCCGGTCGACCTCGACGGGGCCAATGTCGATTTCGCCGTCGGCTGCACCTACAAATACATCAATGGCGGCCCCGGCGCGCCGGCCTTCATCTATGTGGCCACCCGCCATCTCGCCGATGTCCGCCAACCGCTGAGCGGCTGGTGGGGCCACGCGCGGCCCTTTGCATTCGAGCAGGGTTATGCGGCCGATGCCGGCATCCGCCGGTTTTTGTGTGGCACCCAGCCGATCCTGACGATGCGCGCGCTCAAGGGCGCGCTCGACATCTGGGACGACGTCGACATGACGGCGCTCAGGACAAAAAGCATCGCCTTGACCGATCTGTTTATCCAGCTGGTCGAAGCGAAATGCGGCGCCTATGGCCTCGAGCTCGAAAGTCCCCGCGACGGCACCAAGCGCGGCAGCCAGGTTTCGTTCGTCCATCCGCACGCCTATCAGGTCATGCGGGCGCTGATCGAGCGTGGCGTGATCGGCGATTTCCGGGCGCCGGCAACGGTCCGCTTCGGCTTCACGCCGCTCTATGTCGGTTACAAGGATGTCTGGAAGGCAGTGGAAGTGCTCGAGGACATCATGCGCACCGGCGCGTGGAAGGACGAGCGTTTCGCCGTCAAGTCGGCGGTGACGTGAGCGACCAGAGTTAGGCTAGAGAGATTGTGAAAAGGGCGGCTGAGCCGCCCTTTTTCACACCCCGAGATAGCGGTCCTGAACCTCTGATGTCAGCGCATCAGGCGTGCCTTCGAACACCGTCACACCCTTCTCGAGCACGAAGCAACGGTCGGCCACCGGCAGCAGTTCGGCAAGCGTCTTGTCGACGACAAGGATCGACTGTCCGCTCGCCTTGAGCTTGCGGATCGCCGCCCAGATGTCGTGGCGGATGACAGGGGCAAGTCCCTCGGTCGCCTCGTCGAGAATGAGCAGGTTCGGATTGGTCATCAGCGCGCGGCCGATCGCCAGCATCTGCTGTTCGCCGCCCGACAGCGTGTTGGCATATTGGTCGCGGCGTTCACCGAGACGCGGAAACAGCTCGACCACTTTTTCCAATGTCCACTCGCTGCCGCGTGCTGCGGCAAGCAGGTTCTCCAGCACCGTCAGATTGGGAAAGCAGCGCCTGCCCTCCGGCACCAGGCCGAGGCCCAGGCGCGCGATGCGGTGCGGGCGCATGCCGGCGACCTGGCGGCCACCAAAGCTGATCGAGCCCGAGCGCGGTTTCGCAAGACCGAGGATCGAATTGATGGTCGTCGTCTTGCCCATGCCATTGCGGCCCATCAGTGCCACGACCTCGCCCTCCCTGACGTCGAGCGAGACGCCAAACAGCGCCTGCGATGCGCCGTAGAAGGTTTCGACTCCCTTGAGTTCGAGCAGGCTCACGCGGCTTCTCCGAGATAGGCCCGGCGCACTTCGGGATCGTTGCGGATCTCGTCCACCGTGCCGGTGGCGATGACGCGGCCATAGACGAGGACCGAGATGCGGTCGGCGAGCGCGAACACCGCGTCCATGTCGTGCTCGACCAGAAGTATCGGCGCTTCGCGGCGCAGGCCGTCGAGGAACTTTGTCAACGCTTTCGAGCCTWCAGGCCCCATGCCGGCCATAGGTTCGTCGAACAAAAAGGCCTTGGAGCCAAGCGCCAGCGCAATTGCGATTTCAAGCTGTCGGCGTTCGCCATGCGACAGCTCGGCGGCGGGCACGTAAGCGCGCCCGGAAAGGCCGACGCGCTCCAGCATCGCCATGGCCGGTTCGGTCAGGCTCTTGTCGTTCATGACTGGACGAAAAAAATGAAAGCTCGTTCCCTGACGCGCCTGCACGGCCAGCATCACGTTGCGCAGGGCGGAAAACTCCTGCGCCAGCGACGATATTTGGAAGCTGCGGCCGAGGCCGAACCGCGCACGCGCCGCCATGTCGAGCCCGGCCATATCCTGGCCGAGAAAGCGAATGCTGCCGCTGTCGGGCCGCAGCGATCCCGAGATCTGGTGGATCAGCGTGCTTTTGCCCGCACCATTGGGGCCGATCAGGGCATGGATTTCGCCCGGCCTGAGATCAAGGCTGACGCCGTCGGTGGCCTTCAGCGCGCCGAAGGTCTTTTTGAGGTCGCGGATTTCGAGGACCGGCTCAGCCATGACGTGCCTTTCCAGCCAACAGGCCAAGCAGGCCACCGCGCGCAAACAAAACGACGCCGAGCAGGATCAGGCCTAAGAAGAACTGCCAGCGCTCGGTGATGCCGCCAAGCGCGAACTCAAACAGCACGTAGAGCATCGCACCCGCGACCGGGCCGAACAGCCGACCCTTGCCGCCGAGGATGATCAAAACGATGAGCTCGCCCGACATCTGCCAGGACAGCATCGAGGGGCTGACGAAACGGTTGAGGTCGGCAAACAGCGCACCGGCGAGGCCCGTGACCATGGCCGAGATGGCGAAGGTAACAAGCCTGATGTTGAAGGGCGCGATGCCGACGGCGGACAGCCTGGTCGCGTTCTGCCGCGCCGCCTGCAATGCGGCGCCGAAGCGCGAGCCACGCAGAAGCCAAAACAGGCCAAGTGCCGCCATCAGCACGACATAGCAGATCAGGAAATAGGGCAGGGGCTGCGCCGTATTCACGCCAGGAAAAGTGTTGCGGACATAGATCGACAGCCCGTCCTCGCCGCCATAGGCAGGCCAGGAAATGGCGAAGTAGTAGATCATCTGCGCGAAGGCGAGGGTGATCATGATGAAATAGACGCCCGTCGTGCGCAGGCTGATCACGCCGATCGGCAAGGCGACAAGACCGCAGACCATGATCGCCACCAGCCAGATCACCGGCATCGACGTCGTGCCTTGGATGCCAAAGAACAGCGGTTCGGCGTTGAAGGCGTGGGTCGCCAGGATGCCGGCGGCATAGCCGCCAAGACCGAAGAAGGCGGCGTGGCCGAAGGACACCAGCCCACCGAGCCCAAGGGCGATGTTGAGCCCGACGGCGGCGAGCGCGAGGATGGCGATACGCGTGGCAAGCGTGACGTAGAATTGCTCGCCCATGGCTGTCGCRCCGAGCGGGATCGCCAGCAACAGGAGCGCCAGCAGAATGTTGACGATGGTTTCGCGGCTCATGGCGGCCCTCACGACTGCGCCGCAAACAGGCCGCTCGGCCTGAAAGCGAGGATCAGGGCCATGACGATGTAGATCAGCATGGAGGCGAGCGAGGCACCGATCAGTCCCGCCTGGGCCGCCGGCATCATCAACGCCAGCGCTTTGGGCAACAGGAAACGACCCATCGTGTCGACGAGGCCGACGAGGATGGCGCCGAACAGCGCGCCCTTGATCGAGCCGATGCCACCGATGACGATGACCACGAAGGCGAGGATGAGCGCTGGCTCGCCCATTCCGACCTGCACCGATTGCAGCGCACCGACCAAAGCGCCGGCAAGGCCAGCAAGGGCGGCACCGAGCGCGAATACCACGGTGTAGAGTGTGCGGATGTCGACACCGAGGGCCGCGATCATCTCGCGGTCGGACTCGCCTGCGCGGATGCGCATCCCAAGGCGGGTGCGCGAGATTAGCAGATAGAGCCCGACAGCAACCGCGATGCCGACGCCGATGATGGCGAGGCGATAGAGCTGGTACTGGCCACCGCCTGGCAGGGGCACAGCACCTTGCAGCAGCGGCGGAATGTCGAGATAGAGCGGGAACGAGCCGAACAGCCAGCGCGTGCCTTCCGAAAAGATCAGGATCAGCGCAAAGGTCGCCAGCACCTGGTCGAGATGGTCGCGCTCATAAAGCCTGCGGATCACAAGGATTTCCATTATCGCGCCTGCGGCTGCCGCGGCGATCAGGCTCGCCACCAGACCGATCCAGAACGAGCCGGTGGCAGCAGCGACCGCGGCGCAGGCAAAGGCACCGACCATATAGAGCGAGCCATGGGCGAGGTTGATCAGGCCCATGACGCCGAAGATCAGCGTCAGGCCGGCGGCCATGAGGAACAGCATCACCCCGAGCTGCAGCCCGTTGAGAATTTGCTCGATCAGAAGTGCAATGGACAAGGGATGCTTTCGCTGACTGGATTTAAGGATGCGACGAAGACGCCTCCCTCTCCCCGTTTACGGGAAGAGGGTAAGGGTGAGTGGCAGCTCTGGACGTGCGGACGTATGCGCCGCCCCACATCCGCCTGCCGGCTCCTTCTCCCCGCACGCGGGGAGAAGGAAGCTCACATCTTGCACTGGTCGGCGTAGGCGTCCTTGTGGTCTTCGAAGGCGGTGGCGATGATCTTGTTGGTCAAGACGTCGCCTTCCTTCACCACTTCGCGAACATAGATGTTCTGGACCGGGTGGTTGTTGGTGTTGAAGGTGAACTCGCCGCGAACCGACTTGAAGTCGGCAGCCTTGAGGGCCGCGCGGAACGCGTCCTTGTCCTTGACGCTTGCCTTGGACAGCGCCGACAGGATCAGGTTCGCGGTATCCCAGCTCTGGGCGGCATAGATCGAGGGCAGGCGATTATACTCGGCCTTGAAGGCTTCGACGAACTGCTTGTTGGCCTCGTTGTCGAGGTCCTTGGACCAGCTTGCCGAGTTCTTGACGCCAAGCGCCGCGTCGCCAACCGCAGGCAGAATGTCCTGGTCGAAGGAGAAGCCTGGGCCCATGACCGGGGTGTTCACGCCCGACTGGGCGTACTGCTTCATGAAGGAGATGCCCATGCCGCCGGGCAGGAAGAAGAACACCGAGTCGGCGCCGGAATCGCGGATCTGGGCGATCTCGGCGGCGTAGTCGGTCTGGCCAACCTGGGTGTAGACCTCACCCGCCAGCTCGCCCTTGTAGTAGCGCTTGAAGCCGGTCAGCGAATCCTTGCCGGCGGGATAGTTGGGGGCGAGGATGAAGGTCTTCTTGTAGTCCTTGTTGGCGTATTGCCCCATCGCCTCGTGGAAGTTGTCGTTCTGGTAGGCGACGTTGAAATAGTTCTTGTTGCATTTGGCACCCGCCAGCGCCGAGGGGCCGGCATTGGGCGACAGGTAGATGACGTCCTGTGCCACGGCATTGGGCACCACCGCCATGGCGAGGTTCGACCAGATGATGCCGGTGAGCAGGTCGACCTTGTCGCTCTGGATCATCTTTTCCGCGAGCTGCACGGCAAT
>NZ_JBFUIP010000026.1:0-45463 GCF_056401815.1 Aminobacter sp. P4_D5
GGCCGGCGAGATGAGCTTCGACGAGGCGATCGAGCGTGCAAAGATCGCGACGCGCCAATATTCCAAGCGGCAGTCGACGTGGTTCCGCAACCAGTTCGGGCCGGAATGGCGTCGCATCGGCGGCGAGGCTGGAGGAGCCTCCGGCGCGGCCGATGCATAGGAAGCGCTGGTAATGATTAACCCTCCGTAAGGCGCGGCATGGCATAAAGCTCACTGGGGTTCATCAGGGGTGCCATGCGCTTTCACCGGGCTGAAACCGCGTTCTTCGTGTTCATCGCGCTGATTTTGACCGCAGCGCTGGCGATTTTCTATGCCTGGACGTTGGTCGAAAGTCCGGCCGACGCGCTGTATATGCCGGGGCGCGTGGAGAGTATCGAAACCCTTCAGACACTGCTGCTGACAATCGCGCTGCTTTTGACCGGCACGATGTTGTACGGGCTGTTTTTCATCTTTCCGCAAATACGCACGCAGGTGAAGGAAGGCGGCGAGCTGCGCGAAATGACGGCCTCGCTGAGCGCGCGTTCGCGCAATCTCGAACAGGCAGCACTTACCGACGGGCTGACCGGCATGCAGAACCGGCGCTATTTCGACGACGCGCTGAAGGAATATCTGCACGAATTTCGCCGTATCGACAGGCCAGTCGGGCTGATGATCCTCGACCTCGACCATTTCAAGCTGGTCAACGACACCTATGGCCACGATGCCGGCGATGAGGTGCTGCGGTCTGTCGCCAAATGCCTGAAGAGCATGACCAGATATCACGACGTGGTGGCGCGGCTGGGTGGCGAAGAATTCGCTGTCGTCGCGCCCAACATGGATATCGAGCTGCTGCAGCGTGTTGCCGATAGGATGCGCAAGGCGATTGCCGCGCTGTCCATCGAGACGAGCGGTGTCCAGCTTAACGTAACCTCGAGCGTCGGCCTGGCCTTATGGGACAAGGAAGAGACCGCCGAAGAGTTCTATCGCCGCGCCGACAAGCAGCTCTACGAAGCCAAGCGACAGGGCCGCAACCGCGTCTGCGCCTGAATTCCCGTCGCTAAATTCGTGATGCCGGCCAACTGACGCGGCTTTCTGCGCTTCCGGTGCTCATGGACTTGGTGTCAGCTCCGCTCCGGTTTCGAAATCCACGCCATTCGGCTCGGCCTGACGAATTCCGCGACGGGAATACCTGGATTTGGCCGCAAGGGCCTCGGTGCAAAATCTACGCACCTGTTCGAAAAACGAGCTCTCGCTCGGCTCAGTCGCTGGACGTCCCATATCTTTTCCACAGCTAAAAGTCGTCCCGCGACCTGAGGCTCGCCCGGCGTGTGTCCGAGCCTTTGGGTGCTGAAACTTCGGCCGTTGCGGTCGGGCAACAAGGGATGAAAACCTGCCGAGGCGAGGCGCTGCGCGTGCACGAAATGCGATTTACGTTTCGTTCACCATGGCCTACACCCGCGATTCACCTCGCAAGGACCTTCCCCCCGTGAACAGCGACGCCGTCGACCAAAAGAAGTCCATACGCTTTCGCGCACGCTCATTCGTCGCCTTCGCGCTGGTGCCGGAGGCCCCTTTGGGGGAGTGGCTGCAAAGCCTGGATGGCTGGATCGAGAACTCTCCGGGGTTCTTCGCAGGCCGCCCCGTCGTGCTTGACCTGAACTTGCTCAAGCCGGAGCTGGGCGACATTGCAGATCTTGTGTCGCAACTCACCGAGCGCGGCATACGGATCTACGCAATCGAAAACAAAAGCATCGATGCCCTGGGTTCCGATCTGCCGCCATTGCTCATCGGTGCCAGGGAGGCGGTCATCGAGGAAACGCCTGCTGAGCCTGCCTTGCCCGCCAAGCCTGAAGAGCCGCCGGCATCCACCACGCTGATCGTCGAAGCGCCGATCCGCTCGGGCCAGTCGATCTTTCATCCTGATGGCGATGTGATCGTGCTTGGCTCGGCTGGCTCCGGTTCCGAAATCATGGCGGGCGGGTCAATTCACGTCTACGGCGCCTTGCGCGGTCGCGCCTTCGCCGGTGCTTGGGGAAACCGCAAGGCACGCATCTTCTGCCGGAAGAACGAGGCGGAGCTTTTGGCGGTGGATGGCTGGTACCGCACGGCGGAAGACATGGAAACATCCTCGCGCGGCATGCCGATACAGGCCTTCCTGGAAGACGGCGGCGTTGTGGTCGCGGCTCTCAACTGACAAAATTGGAGATCTAAACATGGCCAAGGTAGTGGTCGTCACATCCGGCAAGGGAGGCGTTGGGAAAACAACCTCGACTGCCGCCCTAGGAGCAGCTCTGGCCCAGACCGGCAAGAGGGTGGCCCTCATCGACTTTGACGTTGGCTTGCGCAATCTCGATCTGGTCATGGGCGCCGAACGGCGTGTTGTGTTCGATCTCGTCAATGTGACGCAAGGGGTGGCCAAGCTTTCGCAGGCTTTGATCCGCGATAAGCGCCTGGACACGCTTTTCTTGCTGCCCGCGTCGCAAACGCGCGACAAGGACGCCTTGACCGAGGAGGGCGTGGCCCAGGTGATCGGAAAGCTGCGTGAAAAATTCGACTACGTGCTGTGCGACAGCCCGGCCGGCATCGAGCGCGGCGCGCAACTTGCCATGCGCTTTGCCGATGAGGCGGTCATCGTCACCAATCCTGAGGTGAGTTCGGTCCGCGATGCCGATCGCATCATCGGCTTGCTCGACTCCAAGACATTGAAGGCCGAGCAGGGCGAGAGCGTCATCAAGCACATTCTCGTCACCCGCTTCGACGCGGCACGCGCCGCGCGCGGCGAAATGCTCAGCATCGATGACGTTCTGGAGATCTTGTCGACGCCGCTGCTGGGTATCATTCCGGAGAACCAGGGGGTTCTGCGCGCATCCAATGTCGGTTCGCCGGTGACGCTCAACGAGCCCACCAACGCAGCTGCGCGCGCCTATATCGACGCGGCAAGAAGACTGCAGGGCGAAGACTTGCCGGTGGTCCTGCCGGTCGAGAAAAGAGGCCTGCTCAATCGGCTTCTGGGAAGGAGGGTGGCATGAACCTGTTCGACTTTTTCAAACGTCGCGGCAGTGCACCCGTGGCGCGCGAGCGCTTGCAGCTTCTGCTGGCCTACGAGCGCAACAATCGCAATCAGCCCGATCTTGTGGCCGTGTTGCGCGAGGAGATCATGGCCGTGATCGCCAAGCACATTCAGATCAATCAGGATGACGTGCGCATCACCATGGATCGCGGCGCAACGACATCGACACTGGAGATCGACATCCACATTCCCAATGCAGGTGCCTCGGCCGGGTTGTGACGAGGCCGCAGCTGCGGCGCGCAAGACCAAAGTAAGCCTGTCGGCGAACTTGCCGCTGGACGTATTTCTCCAACGCAGCAACACTGGCGACGGGCGCCGCAATTTTGTGCGGCGGCCGGCTGACGTGCGGAGGAAGAAGCGATGGACGAGCCTGACCGGTGGCGCCAGATGGCGAGCGCACCAAAGGATGGCAGCAGGATCCTTGTGACGGTGCGCCCGTCCGAGCAGGGCCCGGCCGAAGTCGACGTGGCCTATTGGGCCAGGCACGACGCGTTCGGCATCGAAGGCTGGCGCGCTGCCGACTCCTATCCAGGTTGCGTGATTGGCTATGCCGACCCGGAACTGAAGTGCTGGATGCCGCTGCCAAAGGCCAATCTGAGCAAGAATTCAGCCTCGATGCCGACTCCTTGGGAAGGCGAGGACGAAGAACAGCTGGACGGTTCCGGCATCTGAGATGCAGGTGATGCCGGACTGAACTCAATCTCAAACCGCCATAACTGTACGGTTTTCGCAGGCCTCAGTCGATGGCTGACCTGCCGCCGAAGGTCGAGGGGCGCAGGCCGAAGCGTGTGTCGAAATCATCGTCGGGCAGCGGTTTGGCCGGCGGCTTGCGGTAGTCGGTGTCGCCTGCCTGGCGCTGGGCGTCGACCACCTCGGCAAAGCCAAGTGCCGCAGCCTGGGGCCTGGGCACATTGCGCAGCCGCTCGACCACCGCGACCAGATCGACGTCGTCGCCATTGCCCAGCGGCGCATCGGTGGCCCGCTTGCCCGTGCCGGGGATGAGTTCGCTCGATAGTTTCTCGAATTTCAGCCGCATGGTGGTAGCGACACCTTCGCCAAAGGCGATGGCCTCGCGCTGGCCCATCGACGACAGGAAAGACAAGGTCGAGGCGGAGGAGTCGGCGATGGCCGAGCGGATGATCGCCTGGTCCTGCTCGTTGGCAAGCCGCATGGCGAAAACCGTTGAGCATTGCGACAGGATGGTGGGGTCGAGTTCGCCCGGGCGCTGGGTGACTACGCCGAGATAGCAGCCATATTTGCGGCCTTCCTTGGCGATGCGCGACAGCGCATGCCGGGTCGGCGCGAAACCGAGCCGATGATCGGCGGGCATGTAGCGGTGCGCTTCCTCGCAAAGCAGAAGCAGCTTGAGACGACCTTCGCTCCACAAAGCGAGATCGAAGGCGAGACGGGCGAGCACCGAGCAGACCGAATTGACGACTTCCGAGGGCATGCCAGCCATCTCGAAGCAGGTGACCGGGCGACCATGGGTCGGCACGCGGAAGATGTTGCCGATGGTTTCGTGGATGGTGTCTTCGATGAGCCTGGAATGGAACATGAAGCGGTAGCGCGGGTCAGCAAGTGCGGATTCGATGCGGGTGCGCAGCGATTTCAGGATCGGTCGCTCGTTCTTGGATTCGAGCATGCCCATGCGGTCGTCGATCTGCTTGATGAGATCGGCCATACGGTAGGGCACCGGCGTGTCGGCGGTGAGCGCATCGACGCCACGGCGCAGGAAGGCGCCGCCTTGCGGGCTGCGGTAGAGGTTTTTGGCGACCGGGATGAGGTCGCGCAGCACATCGATCTCCTCGGCGTCGGTCTCGCGGCCGCGAAACAGCACTTCGGCGAATTCTTCGAGGCGGAACAGCCAGAACGGCAGGTCGAGCGAGTTGGAATCGACCTTGACGCAATATTCTGGCAGTGAGGCCGCGAACTCGTTGTGCGGATCCATGATCAGCACGCGCAGATCGGGCCGCGCAGCGATCGCCTTGCGCAGTAACAGCGAGACGGCCGTCGACTTGCCAACGCCGGTGGTGCCGACAACGGCGAAGTGGCGGGCCAGCGTCTCATCGATGGCGATGCAGGCGTCGATGCTATCGTCCTGTGACAATTGCCCGATAGTGACGGTGCGACGGCCGGCAAGGTCGTAGACCGCCTGAAGGTCGCGGGTGCGGATGCGGTGGGCGACCGCGCCAATATGGGGATAGACGGTGATGCCGCGGTCGAAGGTCGGGCGCTTGTCGCGGCCAGCGTCGCGGACCTCGCCGATCAACTCGACATTGACCTCGATCGGGTTGTCGCCCTGGCTGCTCCAGGAGCGGTCCGACTTGGCAATGGAATAGACAAGTCCGATGGTGCGCGTTTCGCCGAGATTGATGCAGATCATGCGCCCGACGGTCCACAGACCGTTGGTGTCTGGGCCGCCGACCTCGGCATAGGCGCTGATGACCGCGCGGGCGCCGTCGCACTGCACGACATTGCCAAGGATGCGGGCATCGTCCTGCTTGGGATCGCGCCGCTCCTGCGGGGTGGTCTCGCCACCAGCGGCCTGACGTTCCATGTACATCGGCTTCATCCCCCAATCCCCTTGGCTAAATCTAGCGCAGGGCGGTTAAAGTGGGGTGATGGCGGATGGTATAGGCGCGGTTAAGAGGATCCTTCCAATTTGATCTATCAACCAGCAGAGTGACGTTGCGGAAAATTTGTTCAGCTCCGGTTGACAGGGCGCCTTCTTGCGCATTAACGTCCGCGCCATGAATAAGATACTCATTCTCGTAGTAGGATTGCGCGTGGGCAAGGCGGTGTAACCGCCGGGCGAAATCCCCCCATGCGCAAATGTGAAGGCTCCCTCGGGGGCCTTTTTTATTGCCCGAAACAGGACTAAACGAGCAGCAACCGCCGAGAACGGCGAAGGAAAGACGGGACGGACCGATGAGCGGACATAGTGACAGCGGACGACGCGAAATGACCGGCGCCGAGATGGTGGTGCAGGCGCTGAAGGACAATGGCGTCAAGCACCTCTTCGGCTACCCCGGTGGCGCCGTCCTTCCGATCTATGACGAGCTGTTCCAGCAGGACGACGTCCAGCACATACTGGTGCGCCATGAGCAGGGCGCGGGCCATGCTGCCGAAGGTTATGCACGCTCGACCGGCAAGCCCGGCGTGATGCTGGTGACCTCTGGCCCCGGTGCCACCAATGCGGTGACGCCGCTGCAGGACGCGCTGATGGATTCGATCCCGCTGGTCTGCATCACCGGTCAGGTGCCGACGTCGCTGATCGGCTCGGACGCCTTCCAGGAATGTGACACCATCGGCATCACCCGGCCGTGCACCAAGCACAACTGGCTGGTGAAGGACGTCAACGATCTGGCTCGTATCCTGCATGAGGCGTTCCATGTCGCCACCACTGGCCGTCCCGGTCCCGTGGTTGTCGACATCCCCAAGGACGTGCAGTTCGCCAAGGGCATCTACACGCCGCCGCAGACCGCGCCGCGCACCTCCTACCAGCCCAAGGTCCAGGGCGATCTGGAGAAGATCAAGGAAGCGGTGGCGCTGATGGCGACCGCCAAGCGCCCGGTCATCTATTCCGGAGGTGGCGTGGTCAATTCGGGTCCCGAGGCAAGCCAGTTGCTGCGCGAACTCGTCGACCTGACCGGCTTTCCGATCACCTCGACGCTGATGGGACTGGGGGCCTATCCGAAATCGGGCAAGAACTGGCTCGGCATGCTGGGCATGCACGGCAGCTATGAAGCCAACATGGTGATGCATGACTGCGACGTCATGGTCTGCATCGGCGCGCGTTTCGACGACCGTATCACTGGCCGCCTGAACGCGTTCTCGCCGAATTCCAAGAAGATCCACATCGACATCGATCCGTCGTCGATCAACAAGAACGTGCGCGCCGACGTGCCGATCCTGGGCGATGTCGGCCGGGTGCTCGAAGACATGGTGCGGCTGTGGCGGGCGACCGCCAAAGCCGACAAGAAGGCGCTCTACCCGTGGTGGGAGCAGATCGCCAAGTGGCGGGCCCGCGATTCCTTTGCCTACAAGCACAATCACGATGTGATCATGCCGCAATACGCCATCCAGCGGCTCTATGAACTGACCAAGCATCTCGACACTTACATCACGACAGAGGTCGGCCAGCACCAGATGTGGGCGGCACAGCACTATGGCTTCGAAAAGCCCAACCGTTGGATGACCTCGGGYGGSCTCGGCACSATGGGCTATGGCCTGCCGGCGGCRMTGGGCGTGCAGATCGCGCACCCGGAATCGCTGGTTATCGACATTGCCGGCGACGCCTCGGTGCAGATGTGCATCCAGGAGATGAGCACGGCGATCCAGTATGGCGCGCCGATCAAGATCTTCATCCTGAACAACCAATACATGGGCATGGTGCGCCAGTGGCAGCAGCTGCTGCATGGCAACCGGCTGTCGCACTCCTACACCGAGGCGATGCCTGATTTCGTCAAGCTCGCCGAAGCCTATGGCGGTCACGGCATTCGCTGCGACAAGCCCGACGAACTCGATGACGCGATCAAGGAAATGATTTCGGTGAAGAAGCCGGTGATCTTCGATTGCCGCGTGGCAACGCTCGCCAATTGCTTCCCGATGATCCCTTCGGGCAAGGCGCATAACGAGATGCTGCTGCCAGACGAGGCGACCGACGAGGCGGTTGCCAACGCCATCGACGCCAAGGGCCGCGAATTGGTGTGACGGATCGCGTGCGGCCTTCATGGAAGGCCGCACAATCAACGAGTTAGCGCAACCGCCTAAGATCGAGATTCATCTTATGAACGCACAGCTACAACCCACCGGTTCGGCCTATTTCATCGCCAAGGAAACCGAGAATCCGGAAAACCACACGCTATCGGTGCTGGTCGACAACGAACCGGGCGTGCTCGCCCGCGTCATCGGCCTGTTTTCGGGCCGCGGCTACAACATCGAAAGCCTGACCGTCTCCGAAACCGAGCACGAGAAGCATTTGTCGCGCATCACCATCGTGACGCGCGGCACACCGCATGTGCTCGAGCAGATCAAGCACCAGCTCGAGCGCATCGTGCCGGTGCATCGTGTCGTCGACCTGACTGTCATGGCGCAGGAGCTTGGCACCGGTGGCGCGCTGGCGCGCGAACTGGCGCTGGTCAAGGTTGCCGGCACAGGCGAGGCTCGCGTCGAGGCGTTGCGCTTGGCCGAAGCCTTCCGCGCCAAGGTGATCGACGCAAACACCGAACATTTCATCTTCGAGCTGACCGGCAAGGTGTCGAAGATCGAGCAGTTCATCGCCATCATGAAGCCGCTTGGCCTGGTCGAAATCTGCCGCACCGGCGTTGCTGCGATGAACCGCGGCCCGCAGGGCATGTGACAAACAATGCCGCCCGCGGCCGAAAGGCGCGAGCGGTGTTTGTTCAGAAGCCGACGTTTTCGTTGATGTAGAAGGTGTTGAGCAACGAAACGCGCGGCTGTTCTATGGTCGTGTGGATTTTCGGGCGGCCATGCCAGCTCATCTTCATCAGCGAGTGATAGGCTTTCAGCACGACGAAGGCATAGCCGACATTGGGCAGGAACGGCAGCGTCTTGACCGGCTCCAGCCCATAGGAGCCGACGTTAAGCAGGCCCTTCAGCGAAGCTTGATACAGCGTGGTTCCAAGGTCGCGTTGGCTTTCGTCGGCGGGGCAGTAGAGCTGCATCGTCACGACCTTCTTGCGCGCATCGGGATGCGGCTTGATCTGGTAGCCGTCCTTGTCGCTGTAAAGGACCGGCTTGGCGACCAGCCTGAGATCGTCCACGCTCTTGACCTTGTCGCCGCGGGCACGGATTTCGAGGCCCTCATGAAGCTGATGGCGGATCGCGGCCTCGATTTCGGGCGATGTCAGCATCTGCGACACGGCAGCCCACATATCGCGAACGCCGGCATCGACCTTGCCGACATTGTCGCCATAAAGGCGCAGCGCCATGCGGGTTCCGGTGCCGGTGATCGGGTCGTAGCCCTCGGTCGGGATCGACTTGATCAGTTCGGCGTAGAAATCGCTGGGAAAGAAGTCGCGGAAGAAAATGTGCGGGAAGGGCAGGGAGAAGCGGTCGGACGCCTCGATGCTCGTCACCGCGTGATCGATGAGTTCCCGGGTGAGGCTGTTGCCAGCCTCGACTTTGGCAGTTGCTGACATGTTCTCCCCCGAGAGTCAGTTGCTGTTCAGTCCACAGCCTTGGAATAAGACCTGATCGGTTCGTCGAGCAAGCTTTTTCGACGCGCACGTCCACCGGTCCTGCGGCTGGCCTAGCCCCTGGCCCCTGTTTGTGCTCTTTACCGGAGCCCAATATGGTCAATAATGCTGACATAAAATAGGGCAGCAAACGATGTCATACGACGCATTCCTTGCACTGCTGGTCTATGCCTTCGTGACCTCGATCACGCCGGGACCGAACAACTTCATGTTGCTGGCGTCGGGCGTGAATTTCGGCTTCGTGCGCACCATTCCGCATATGCTGGGCATCGGCTTCGGCTTTCTTTCGCTGCTGCTTGGCGTTGGCTTTGGCTTGGGTGCCGTGCTGACGGCTTTCCCCTCGCTGCATACGGTGCTCAAGATCGCAGGCGGCGCATACCTGCTTTATCTCGCCTGGCGGATCGGCATGTCGCGTTCGCTCGGCAAGGACGGTGACACCAAGGCGCGTCCGATGACCTTTTTGGAGGCTGCCGCATTCCAGTGGATCAACCCCAAGGCCTGGGTGATGGCGGTAACGGCGATGGCGGTCTACACCAGCCCGCAAGCGCCGTTCCTGTCGGTGCTGCTGATCTCTGGCGCCTTCGCGCTGGTCAATCTGCCGAGTGTTTCGAGCTGGGCTGGGTTCGGCATGGCGTTGCGCGGCTTTCTCGCCGATCCGGTGCGGCTCAAATGGTTCAACATCGCCATGGGCCTGCTACTCGCAGCAACACTGTGGCCAAKGCTCAAGTGAGTATCGATTAGCTTGCGCAGCCGCGCGAGCGGGCATAGCTTTCGGCCATGTCGCACGATCATGACCACGACCACCATCACGACAATGAACTCGATCCGATGGCCGCACGCGTGCGGGCGCTGGAGACGATCCTCACCAAAAAGGGGCTGATCGATCCCGCGGCAATCGACGTCATTGTCGACACCTACGATACCAAGATCGGCCCGCGCAACGGCGCTGCCGTGGTGGCGAAAGCTTGGAGCGATCCAGATTATGCCGATTGGCTGAAGCGGGATGCGACGGCGGCCATCGCCTCGCTCGGCTTCACCGGCCGCCAGGGCGAGCACATGCAGGCGGTGTTCAACACTGACGAAACCCACAATCTCGTCGTCTGCACGCTGTGCTCCTGTTATCCGTGGTCGGTGCTCGGCCTGCCGCCGGTCTGGTACAAGGCGC
The DNA here is from genome assembly GCF_056401815.1 of Aminobacter sp. P4_D5. NCBI lineage: Bacteria > Pseudomonadati > Pseudomonadota > Alphaproteobacteria > Hyphomicrobiales > Phyllobacteriaceae > Aminobacter > Aminobacter sp. P4_D5. Next base: position 10,436 of record NZ_JBFUIP010000026.1, read on the forward strand.
CGCCATATCGCAGCAGGGCGGTGATCGACCCGCGCGGCGTGCTTGAAGAATTTGGCGTCGCGCTGCCGGCTGACCAGAAAATCCGCGTCTGGGATTCCACCGCCGAGTTGCGCTACCTCGTCGTGCCGCAGCGTCCCAAGGGCACGGAAGGCTGGAGCGAGGCGCAATTGGCCGATCTTGTGACACGTGATTCAATGATCGGCACTGGCCTTGCCAGGGAGGCCGCATGAACGGTCCCCACGATCTTGGCGGACAGATGGGCTTTGGGCCGATCGCGCCCGAGACGGACGAGCCCTACTTCCACGCCGAGTGGGAAAAGCGCGCGCTGGGCGTGACCCTGACAGCAGGTGCGATGGGCGCCTGGAACATCGACGAAAGCCGGCACAAACGCGAAAACCTGCGCCCCGCCGACTACTACAGCTCAAGCTACTATGAGATCTGGATCAAGGCGCTGGAAGGGCTGCTTGAGCGCCATGGCTTCGTTACCGCGCGCGATCTTGCCGAAGGCGATGCCGTCGATCTGGCGGCGACGCCCAAGCGGGTGCTGAGGGCGGAAAATGTGCCGGCGACGCTTGCCAAGGGTGGGCCTTGCGACCGGCCTGTTGCGGTGCCCGCGCGGTTTGCCACTGGTCAGCGCGTGCGGACGAAGAACTTTCACCCCACCGGACATACTCGGCTGCCGCGCTATGCGCGTGGCAAGCAAGGCGTGATCGACGCGGTGCGCGAAGGTTTTGTCTTTCCCGACGACAACGCCCATGGCCGGGGCGAAAACCCGCAATGGGTCTACACCGTGGTGTTTGCTGCGGGCGAATTGTGGGGCGAGGGCGCGGACCCGTTGCTCGAAGTCAGCATCGATGCCTGGGAGAGCTATCTTGAACCGGCATGAAGCGCCCCTTCCGGCTATCATCGACGAGCAGGTGTTTTCCGAGCCGTGGCAGGCCGAGGCGTTTGCCATGGTGGTGGCGCTGCATGAGCGCGGCCTGTTCACCTGGGCGGAATGGGCCGAGCGGCTTTCGGCCGAGGTGAAAAAGCCCGATGCTGCGAGCGACGGGAGCGACTATTACGAACGCTGGCTTGCCGCATTGGAGCGGCTGTTGGCTGAAAAGGGCTTTGCAGGCCGCGACGAGGTCGACACGGTTGCCGCTGCCTGGGAGCGCGCCGCGCACGCGACGCCACATGGCAAGCCGATTGTGTTGGAGAACGATCCGGAGTGGAATTAGGCGCCCGTAATAGGCTTTCCGCGCCGGTGCCGTAGACCCCTGAAGGTTTTAATGACGACAAGACCGCGTGTGTTCGGTGACGATTATAGCGTCTATGTCCGCGCCGTCCGGCTGGCGCTTGCGGAAAAAGGCATAGCCTACGACCTCGTGCCGGTCGATGTCTTCGCCAGTGAAGGTGTACCGCCTGCCTATCTGGAAAGGCAGCCATTCGGCCGTATACCCGCCTTCGAATATGATGGCTTCAGCCTTTACGAGACCAGCGCGATAACAAGATATATCGACGAGGCGTTTGATGGTCCCAGACTCCAGCCTTCTGATCCTCGCGAACGGGCGCGTGCCAACCAGATCATCAGCATTGCTGATAGCTATGCCTATCCCGCTCTGGTTTGGGGCATCTATGTGGAACGTGTGTCTAAGCCCTCAAAGGGCGGCAGCGCCGACGAAGCGGCCATTTCTGCAGCCCTTCCAAAAGCCGAAACATGCCTCAAGGCGATCTCCGATCTCATGGGAAGCGGTACCTGGCTTGTTGGCGATAATCTGTCGCTGGCCGACCTCCATGCCGCGCCGATGTTTAACTATTTTCTTTTGACACCAGAGGGGCGTGACATGATGCAGCGTCACGCCAATCTTGCGTCGTGGTGGGCGCGTATGGCGACCAGGCCAAGCATGCTGGCGACGAAGCCGAGTTAGCGCCCAGAGCAGGTTTCCCTTACGACCTTCCCAAGATTGCCTAGAGTTGCCGCCACATCCTGTGCAGGACGTGGGTTTTCTGGCCGAGTTTGAAATCGGCAAAGCTTTTGATCAAACGAAAGCCTTCGCGTTCCCAAAAGGCGCGAGCGCGTGGGTTTTCGTCCAACACCGCAATCAGAAGCCGACTGGCGTTCCCTGTCCGCGCGAGGCCTTTCAGGTGTTCCAGGAAAACGCGGCCCAAGCCCATTCCTCGGCAGTTCTTGTCAGTCAGCAGCAGTCCGATATAGGCGTCGTCAACCTCGGGATAGCCGAAAGCCAGATCGGCAATCGCAATGAGCCGATCATCGGGCAGGAACAGGCCCAGCTTCTGCGATATAGAGGCATCGGCGCCGGGCGGGCAATCCGCGAAGAACTCCGCAACGGTCGAGTCGTCCGGCACCGTCCCTGTTTCCAGTGCCACAAAGTCAGCCGCTCGATTGTACAGGTCGCGGACAGCCACGGTGTCGTCCCCCTGAACCAGCTGGCGGATCTGCGGAATCTCAACATCAGACGGCACACGACATTCCTTTGTCAGTCTTTATTGGCACGCAGACGATACGGCGGAGCCTGCACACTCAATCACGAAGTTGGGCAAGGTGGCAGTTGGAAAGCTTCTGTTAACCCAAATCCCTTGCCCTTCTAGGGCGAATCCTGTCAGTCAAACCCATGGAATTCTCACCTCAGCAGGACGATGCGCTGCAGGCCGTGGCGCGCTGGCTCAAATCCGGAAAGCCGCAGCTTTTCCGCCTGTTCGGCTATGCCGGCACCGGCAAGACGACCTTGGCGCGCTATTTCGCCGAGCATGTCGACGGGCAGGTGCAGTTCGCCGCCTTCACCGGCAAGGCAGCCCAGGTGCTTCGTTCGAAGGGCGCGACCAACGCGCGCACCATCCATTCGCTGATCTATCGGCCGAAGGGCGAAGAGGCGATAGCCGACGAGACGACCGGCAAGACATCGATGTCGCCGACGTTTTCGCTCAACCGCCAGAGCCCGATCTCCAAGGCCAAGCTCGTGGTCATTGATGAGTGCTCGATGGTCGATGAGCAGCTTGGCCGCGATCTTTTGACCTTCGGCACGCCGGTTTTGGTGCTGGGCGACCCGGCACAGCTGCCGCCGATTTCGGGCGGCGGGTTCTTCACTGAACACGAGCCCGACTTCCTGTTGACCGAAATCCATCGCCAGGCGCGCGACAACCCGATCCTGAGGCTTGCGCTCGACGTGCGCGAGGGCCGCGAGTTCATGCGCGGCGACTATGGCACTGCCCAGGTGATCGGCAAGGAAGACGTCAACCAGGATCTGGTGCTCGACGCTGACCAGGTGCTTGTCGGCACCAACCGGACGCGCAAGCGCTACAATCAGCGGCTGCGCGAGCTCAAGGGCTTTACGGCAGGCTATCCGCAGGCCGGCGACAAGCTGGTGTGCCTGCGCAACGATCCGGCCAAGGGCCTGCTCAACGGTTCGTTGTGGAAGGTGATGACCTCGTCTCGCGAGACAGTGAAACCGGGCATCAATCTTCTGGTCGCGCCGGAAGAGGACGATCCAGACCGCGGCGTCGCCAAGATCAAGCTGTTGAAGCAGGTGTTCGAGAGCCCGGACGAGGAAATCCCCTGGGGCACCAAGAAGCGCTACGACGATTTCGACTATGGCTACGCGCTGACGGTGCACAAGGCACAGGGCTCGCAGTGGAACAATGTCGTGTTGTTCGACGAAAGCTATGCCTTCAAGGAGACCCGTCAGCGCTGGCTCTATACGGCGATTACGCGTGCTGCTGAGCGCCTGACCATCGTGCGCTGAGAGTTTCAGGTGAGGCCGGCCTGCAAACGGTGGCTTCCTGCGCTTCCGATACTCGCGTACTCGAATGTACGCTCCGTTTCGGCTCTCGAAATCCGCCGTTTTCGGCTCGGCCTGACCTGAATCTGAGCTGGTATCCTCGCCGTCAGGCAACAATCTCGAACAAGACCGCTGTCGCGTCGTCTGAAACCTTGAAGCGGGGGAATTGTTCGCCATCGGGGTCTTCGACATGCTCGATGTGCCGCAGCTCCTGCAGCAGTGGCGCCAGACCGGTGTCGACCGCCGCGCGGACGAATTCAGCAATGCCATAGCGGCCATACTGGTCGACAAGGGCGGCAAAGCCGTCGGAGCACAGCAGGCCCCTGGCGGGCAGGGCGGCGGAAAGCTGCTCGGTGACGAGATGATCTGCGGCTTCAGGCTCGGTTCCCAGCGTCCAGACAGAACCGCCGGGGCGGTTATAGGCGGCGCGGCGCCTGCGCAGCTCTTCGCGTACGACAGGGGCGTCGGCGAGCGCCTGGTGCGTGGCGAAGCCGCCCGACAGTGCGATTGCCGTGCGGGCGCCGTCGCGCTCGTAAGCATGCGCACTTTTGATGGCGCTGGTTTCGAGCGCCGTGCCTTCGGCATCGACCAAAAACAGCCGGCAGTCGCCCAAGCCATGCGTCACCAGTGTTTCGCCTTCGATGCGAACCATCTGAAAGCTTGCGACCGGCATGTTCCACGGTTCGATCGGCAAGAAGTTGGCGGCCTCATGCACGACGTTGAAAGCGCGCTGGTTGAGTTCGCGCACGATATCGGCAACCGGGCGGCCGTTGCGGACGAGCTCTTCGAAGGTGCTTTGGGCAAAACGGGCGAGCCAGGCGGCGTCCGAACCGTGCAGGCCAACGATGCTGTTGCCGCCGAGGCCGGTGGCGCCGTCGATGACGAAGGCGCAAGTGGCGTTGCCACCGGCACTGTCCTCATTCGGGCGCGCAGCGGAACCGGGGGCGGTGATCGAATCGACGATGCGAATATTGGGCATGATTGCTGCTGTCTGGCGTGCGCCGGTGACCGGAGTGTGACCGCTGGCTATTCAACCGGGCTCGCCCCAAGCCATTCCCATGCCTTTGCCTCGTCGGCATCAGTGAAATGTCTGGTTTCGATCGAGGTCAGCGGCGCGATGAGGCCGATCGCCGGCCCCATCCAGACAGGTCCGCCCACCAGCGCATAGCGCTTGATATGATGCAGTGCCTTCATCTTGCCTTTGAAGGTCAAGGGATTGAACAGGGCCGACCAGTCGAAGCCGTCATAGCCGCTGGCGCGCAGCAGAACGTCGAACTTGTCGTGGCCTTCATAGGCGGCGTCGAGCAGGCCATAGGCATTTTCGATGTCGGCCTGGGTGAAATGCCCGACGATCTCGAAAGCAAAGACATCGCTGTTGTCGGTGTCGATGCGGCGGAAAGGCGGTGGTGTTTCCATGGATTTCATCCTGCGTCCTCGGCGATCTGGGGTGCGTTCGTCCGCATCCCCTCTGGAACACATAAAAGCGCTCTCTGTTCCCACCCAAGCCGTGATAGGTGCGTTGGTCTCGTTGTTACTGTGAGTTGCCTATGCCCGCCAAGCTTTCCGTGAACGTCAATGCCATAGCCATGCTGCGCAATCGGCGCGACCTGCCATGGCCGAGCGTGACCGGGTTGGGCCGCATAGCGCTCGCCGCCGGCGCGCATGGGCTGACGGTGCATCCGCGGCCCGACCAGCGCCACATCCGCTTTTCCGACCTGCCGGAGATCAGGGCGCTGATCGACGACGAATTTCCCAAGGCCGAATTCAACATCGAGGGTTATCCGAGCGAAGACTTTCTCCAACTGGTCGAAAAGCATCAGCCAGAGCAAGTGACGCTGGTGCCAGACGATCCGTCGCAGGCAACCTCCGACCATGGCTGGGATTTCGTTGCGCAGGCGAGCCTGCTCAAGCCTGTGGTGGCGCGGCTGAAGAAGGGCGGCTTCCGCGTTTCGCTGTTTGCCGATGCCGATCCGGCTGGCGTTAGTGCCGCGCGCGACACCGGCGCGGACAGAATCGAGCTGTTCACGGGGCCTTACGGCGCTTGCATCGATGATTCGTCAAAGGCTGCCAAGGAACTGGAATTGCTCGGGCAAACCGCAGAGGCAGCGCTTGCTGCTGGCCTTGCGGTCAATGCCGGACATGATCTTGTCGTCGACAATCTGCCCCAGCTGATTAGGCGTATTCCCGGTTTGGCTGAAGTTTCGATCGGCCATGGCCTTACGGCCGATGCATTGGAACATGGCATGGCCGGCACAATTAAGCGCTATCTCAAGGCGTGCGGGTGGTAATATCCTCGCAAACCATGCATCGCCTGCACGGGCAGAACATTAGCTGCCGCAAAACAGCTGTTGCTTTTGCGACACGGCAAGCGTAGAGCCCCGCGGCTTCACGGAGAGTCGTTTATGACCGGTGCCGGCGCTGACAAAGCGGGAAAAAGCGGGCAGGCGGTCCAGACGGACGGTCACTCGCAAGATATGAGACTGCTTGTGATCGGCGCGCTTGGCGTCGTCTTCGGCGATATCGGCACGAGCCCGATCTACGCGTTTCGCGAGGCGCTGGTGGCGTCGGCGGGCGGGCAGATCGCTTCGCGCGAGGATATCCTCGGTGTGCTGTCGCTCATCATCTGGGCGCTGACGATCATCGTCACCATCAAATATGTCATGTTTGTGCTCAGGGCCCATAACCGCGGCGAGGGCGGAACGCTTTCGCTGATGGCGCTGGCGCGGCGGACATTGCCCAAACGCTCGGGCATCATCCTCGCACTTGGCATGGTCGGCGCTTCGCTGTTTTATGGCGATGCGGTGATCACCCCGGCGATCTCGGTGCTATCGGCGGTCGAGGGCATGAATGTCGTCACGCCGGCTTTCCAGCCCTATGTCGTGCCGCTCACCTTGGTTATCCTGGCGATCCTGTTTTCGGTGCAGCGCTTCGGCACCGGCAGCGTGGCGATCGTGTTTGGTCCGGTCACGCTGATCTGGTTCATCGCCATTGGTTATTCCGGCGTTGTGCACATCATCGAGGATCCCGAAATCCTCTGGGCAGTGAACCCGATCTACATCGTGCGGTTCCTTGCCAACCAGCCGGAAGTGTCGTTCGTGACGATCGGCGCCATCTTCCTGGCCGTGACTGGCGCTGAGGCGCTTTACGCTGATCTCGGCCATTTCGGCCGCCGGCCGATCGTATTGGCCTGGCTCTGCATCGTCTTTCCGTGCCTGCTGCTCAATTATGTCGGCCAGGGCGCGTTCGTGCTCAGCCATGGTGGCAATGTCGGCCATCCCTTCTTCGAAATGAACGAAGGCTGGATGCTGGTGCCGATGGTGGTGCTGGCAACCGCAGCCACTGTCATTGCCAGCCAGGCGGTGATCACGGGTGCTTATTCGCTGACGCGCCAGGCGGTGCAGCTCAACATGCTGCCACGGTTGGTGATCCAGCATACGTCGGAAACCACGCTGGGCCAGATCTACATGCCACGCGTCAACATGCTGCTGGCGCTGGTGGTCATGCTCCTGGTCGTTGGTTTCGGTGAATCGAGCAAGCTGGCCTCGGCCTATGGCATCTCGGTCACCGGCAACATGCTGGTGACGACGCTGCTGCTTTCGGTGGTGATGCTGCGTGTCTGGCGCTGGCGGGTTGCCGCCGTTGTCGTGGCGATCACGGTTTTTGGCCTGATCGATCTCGGCTTCTTTGCTTCCAATATCGTCAAGGTGTTCGAGGGTGGCTGGGCGTCTCTGGCGGTTGCCTTTACCATCGTCACCATCATGTGGACCTGGGTGCGCGGCAGCCGTTATCTGTTCGACAAGACCCGCAAAAACGAGATTCCGCTTAACTTCCTGGCCGAGAGCCTGATGAAGAAAAAGCCGCATCTGGTACCCGGCACGGCAGTGTTCCTGACCAGCGATCCCGACAGTGCGCCGACCGCCTTGATGCACAGTCTCAAGCACTACAAGGTGCTGCATGAGCAGAACGTCATCCTGTCGGTGGTGACCGCACAGCAGCCGGTGGTGCCAGACAGCGAGCGCGTGAAGATGGAGCAGGTCAACGAGCTGTTCATGCGGGTGAAGCTGAAGTTTGGCTACATGGAGCAACCGAACATCCCCAAGGCGCTGGCCATCTGCCGCAAGCAGGGCTGGAAATTCGACATCATGACGACGTCGTTCTTCCTGTCGCGGCGCTCGCTGAAGGCATCGCCCAATTCTGGCATGCCGGTTTGGCAGGACAGGCTGTTCATCGGCCTGGCGCGCACGGCTGCGGATGCGACAGAGTATTTCCAGATCCCGACCGGACGGGTTGTCGAAGTCGGCACCCAGGTTTCGATCTGAAGGCTGCCTGCGACTACGTGAAGCATTGCCAACACGCCACCTATGTTCCCTGCCGGTCCATTCGCGCGGGCAGGTCTGAACGAGGCAGTCTGGATTGGTCGGGCGGAACCATGCCGCCAGGATCCCTACCTGATCAGGCAACTGCGTAGCCTCGTGCCAGAAATTTTCCCTGACGTCTTGCGGAGCGCCTTTGATTGCGGCATAAGCCGAACCGTAACGTACGGTACGGTATTTTTGGAGCGCACCGGCGTCACGCGGCAGGCTGGGAACGATGTTGCAGACAACCACCGAGATGATGGAAGGCGAGGGGCCGACGGCACGTCAGCAAGACGTGCTCGATGCGGTGCTGCGCCTACTCGTCGAGGAGGGCGACCGCCTGACAATGACGGCTGTCGCGCGGCGCGCCAGCTGCTCCAAGGAGACGCTGTACAAATGGTTCGGCGACCGTGACGGCTTGCTGACCGCGACCGTGCAGTGGCAGGCGTCGAAAGTTCGCGTGCCGCCCGTCGACCGCAAGGGGCTGGATCTCGTCTCGCTGACCGCAAGCCTGGAGCGCTTCGCCTCGGACTGGCTTAGGGTGATCTCGAGCGACACCTCGATCGCGCTCAACCGCGTTGCGGTCGTGCATGCTGGTTCGGACAAGCGCGATCTTGGCGCCATCGTACTCGAGCGTGGCCGATTCGCTCTGGGCCGGCGCCTGAAGCCGGTGCTGGAAGCTGGCAGCGAGGCTGGACTTCTTGAATTCGACGACGCCGAAACGGCGTTCCGAACCTTTTTCGGGCTGGTTGCCCGGGACGTGCAGATTCGTCTGCTGCTCGGTGACCGGCTGGAATTGACTGATGCGGAGATCGACGGCGACGCCGCGCGCGCAACGCAGCAGTTTCTTGCTCTTCATGGAGCGAAAACCGGGCCGAAGGCCCTTTGATTATAACCGGGAAGGAACCCCCAATGCGTGTCTATTACGATCGTGATGCCGATCTCAATCTGATCAAGGGCAAGAAAGTCGCCATCATCGGCTATGGTAGCCAGGGCCGCGCGCATGCGCTGAACCTCAAGGATTCGGGCGCCAAGGAACTCGTCGTTGGCCTCAAGGCTGGTTCGGCGACCGCCAAGAAGGTCGAGGCCGACGGCCTCAAGGTCATGACCGTGGCTGAAGCCGCCAAATGGGCCGACCTGATGATGATGGCAACGCCTGACGAGCTGCAGGCCGACATCTATCGCGACGAGATCGCTCCTCACATCCGCGATGGTGCCGCGATCGCGTTTGCCCATGGCCTCAACGTGCATTTCGGCCTGATCGAGCCGAAGAAGACCGTCGACGTGATCATGATCGCGCCGAAAGGCCCGGGCCACACCGTGCGCGGCGAATACCAGAAGGGCGGCGGCGTGCCGTGTCTGGTCGCCGTTMACCAGGACGCTTCGGGCAACGCGCTCGACCTCGGCCTTTCCTACGCCTGCGGCGTTGGCGGCGGCCGTTCGGGCATCATCGAGACCAACTTCAAGGAAGAGTGCGAAACCGATCTGTTCGGTGAGCAGGTCGTGCTTTGCGGCGGCCTGGTCGAGCTGATCCGCGCCGGTTTCGAAACGCTGGTCGAAGGCGGCTATGCCCCTGAGATGGCTTATTTCGAGTGCCTGCACGAAGTGAAGCTGATCGTCGACCTGATCTATGAAGGCGGCATCGCCAACATGAACTACTCGATCTCGAACACCGCCGAGTGGGGCGAATACGTCTCGGGTCCGCGCATCATTACCGCCGAGACCAAGGCCGAGATGAAGCGCGTGCTCAAGGACATCCAGACCGGCAAGTTCACCTCCGACTGGATGCAGGAATACCGTTCGGGCGCTGCCCGCTTCAAGGGCATCCGCCGCATGAACGACAGCCACCAGATCGAGGAAGTCGGCGCCAAGCTGCGCGCGATGATGCCTTGGATCGCCAAGAACCAGCTGGTTGACAAGGCCAAGAACTAAGATCCGTTCACAATTCGACCCTGCCGGCCATCGGGTTCGGCGGGGCGGATTGGCCTTGGGCTTCCAAGGGGCTCGACGGCGGATGAATCAAAAAAGCCGGCGGAGCGATCCGCCGGCTTTTTTCATTGAATTGGTCTCGTCAGCCGTAGTGCCAGGCCGGTTTGGGCTCGGTACCTTCGAATTGCACACCGATGCGGTCGCCTCGGCGCCAGCGGACAATCGAGCGGTAGCCTACGCCGTCGACCGGCACGTAGAGCAAGAAACGCTCAGGGATGCGTGCGTCGGCGCTGACGCGCAGCTCCGCGCCGCTCTGGTGCATGTTACGGATCGTGCAGGTGATTTCCGAATTGCTGACGCCCGTGATGATCGATGCGCCTTTGAGCACGCGATTGCGGTGCTCGCGCTGTTTGTTTGTACTCGTGTCGTCAGTCATGGAGCGGCCCACAGCTTGCCGGTGCTTCAGCAACGCCGCTGTAGCCATTATGCAGACAATGTAAACATCGAGTTGCCCGGCATCTCCTTTGGCGCCGCGCGAAACGGTGTCTCAGCCATATGGCGACCAGCATTGCCGGCGCGGACCATGGTTGGGCTGGAAGGTGTTGTTGTAGACCGAATACGAACGGTAGCGGTTGTAGCACCAGTGAATGTGGGCGCTCGATAGCCGGACCGCATAATGCGGCCGGACATAACGGGGCTGCACGTAGATTGGGTCATAGTTGTAGGGGCCGTAGTAGTCATAGGGACCATAGGCGTAGAGCGGGGCCGCTAGACCCAGCCCCAGACCCAAGGCGAAGGCGCCGCCACCCCAGCCGCCATAACAGCAACCGCCATGCCAGCCACCGCCATGCCAGCCGCCACCATGCCAACCACCGCCGTGCCAGCCGCCGCCACCATGCCAGCCACCACCACCATTCCAGCCGCCGCCGCGAGGCATGAACATAGCGCCGCCGCCGCCGTGCCAGCCACCATCGCGGACAAGTTGCACCATGCCGTCAAAACTGCCATCCGCAGGGAGCACAGCGTTTTGGGGCTGAAGTGCATCCGGCGTTCCGCCGGGTGCATTTGGAATGTTGAAATGTGGTGCCGAAATGGGACCGGCGAATGCCGGCAACGATGTGCCGGCCAGCGCGCCGAGGACAAATAGTCCCGAGCGCGCAACTGCTGAGAAGATATACGTCATTGCGATCTCCACGGGAAACGGCGTCCGTGCAGACCCGGAGCGGCTGCACCACGGCGCTCATGTAAACGCGTGGCGAGTGCAGACGTTCCAGCTGTTTCGCCCGCTGCCGCGGGCGATATCGCGCAAAGTCAGGGTTCAGCGATAGGGCGACCAGCACTGCTGGCGCGGGCCGTTGTAAGGCTGGAACGTATTGTCCCAGGCGCGGTACGAACGGTAGCGATTGTAGCACCACCGTGCATGTGGCGACGAGACGCCTGAGCGATAGACGCGGCGGGGTTCGTAATAGCGCGGCTGGTAGTATCGCGGTTCGTAGTAGCGGTAGGCCGGGACGCCAAAATTGAAATAGATGCCGCTGCCGCCGAAATAATTCGGGCGGTAGGGCCGGTAGTGTCGCCGCCAGTTGTCATCGCGCCCGCGCCATCCGTCGCCGCGCCAGCCCTCTCCGCGCCATCCGTCGCGGCGATCATAGCGCCGACAGTCGCCATTGCCGCAAAACTGGACGGGCGTCACTTCAGTGGATACTTGCGGAGCAGCCATCTGGCCGAAGCTCGCCGGTCCGGCGGAGGCTGCCAAGGGCATGCCCGCCACAAGGCCGAGGGCAAACAGCCCTACGCGCGCGAGCGATGAGAGTTCGCATTTCATTGTCGTCTCCTGATGTCCTATTCCCTAAGGCCCCAGCCCACAGTTTCGATGGAGGTGGTGCAGTTAAAGCCCTTCAGCCTGAACGTGTAATGAACGGACTGTGCCTGTTCCGGCAGGGCTTGTATTTGGCCTGACATGAAGGCAATGCTCGCGGCCATGTCGCTGCGCCTTGCCACCTTCAATGTCGAGAACCTGATGAACAGGTTCGATTATTCGGGCTACCGCAACCAGCTCAACGAGGACCGAACACTGGCCTTGTTTGAGATCAACAGCGAGGCGGAATATCGCCTGCTCGAGCAGGCGCGGGCTATCGCGCATGCCGACGACAACCGCCAGCTGACAGCCTTGGCGATCGCCGAAACCCGGGCCGACATCATCTGCCTGCAGGAAGTCGACAACATCGAGGCGCTGAAGGCTTTCGAATATGGCTATCTGTTCAAGATGGTGGGGCAGGGCTACCAGCACAAATACACAACCTCCGGCAACGACTCGCGCGGCATCGATGTCGCGGTGATGATGCGGACCGAGACCGCTGACGGCGAGTCGATCGAGTTCGTGCGCATGACCAGTCACGCGCATGTCACCTTCGAGGAATTCGGGCTGCATACGCCGGAGCTTGCCGAACTGGGGCAGGAGCCGTTCGAGCGCGTCTTCCGCCGCGACTGCCTGGAGATCGACGTCAAGATCGGCGGCAAGCCGCTGACCATCTATTCGGTGCACTTCAAATCGATGGGGTCGCCGCGAAACGGGCTGAATGGACGCGACGCCACGATGCCGATCCGCGTCGCCGAAGCCAAGGCCGTGCGGCGGATTATCGAGGACCGCTTCGGCAAGGATCATGCGGCCGAAAAGCGCTGGGTGATCGGCGGCGACATGAACGACTATCGTCAGCGCCTGGTGATCGGCGGCGACACCTATCAGGGCTATGATTTCACCATCGCCAACGAGAGCAGGTCAAGCCTGGACGTACTGCTTGGCGACGGCTTTGCCGAAAACATCGTCGAGCGGCGACCGGAAATGGAGCGCTGGACGCTCTATCATACGCGTGGACCGCAGGAGCGGCATCTGTGCCAGCTCGATTACATCCTGCTGTCGCCAGCATTGGCGCGCGCCAACGCCCAGGCCATGCCCGACATTATCCGTCGCGGCCAGYCCTGGCGAACGATCTTTCCGCCCGGGCAGGAGGTGGACCGATATCCGCGCGCCGGCTGGGACAGGCCAAAGGCCTCCGACCACTGCCCGGTGGCCATCACCCTCGATATCACCTGAGAGAGCTCGCTTGGCCTTCGACATTCCGCGCAACCAGATCCTGCCTGTCGACGTGGTCGACGTGCGTCTCGACCCCGAGCCGCATCCGTTCGAGCGCGACAATGCCGCTGCAATCGTAGCCAACTGGGCGGCCGAGAACGAGCTGAGACCGTCATTGTATGACGGCACGGTCGTGCTGTTGTCGGAGCTTGCCTATCGCGACAACCGGCTGACCGGACGCTGCCATGCGATCCGTTTCTCGACCTTCATGCTGTGGCGGAAGCTGAAGCCGGTTACCAGCGCCGAGCACGCTTTCGCGCATGCCATGCTGATTTCGAGCGACAACGCGCTGGTGGCAATCCGCATGGGCGCGCATACGGCCAATGCTGGCAAGGTCTATTTCGCCGCTGGCTCATTTGAGCCGGAGGATTTTTCCGACGGGCAGGTCGACCTCGACTACAACATGGCGCGCGAGGTGCGCGAGGAAACCGGCCTCGACCTTGGCCACGCCAGTCGCGAGGAACGCTGCTATGCGCTTTCTGCCGAAGGTGGAACGGTGATCGTGCGCTGCTATCGCATGGCCGAGACGGCCGACGAATTGGCTACTCGGATCTCCGAGTTTGTTGCCGCCGAGACCGATCCCGAGATTGAAGGACCAGTCATCATCCGCGGCATGCACGATCTGCCGGAAGGGCTGATGCCGCATATGAGCTCGCTGGCGGAATGGCATTTTTCAAAGAGCTGAAGACGCTGTCTTTGTGTGGCTGACAAGCCTGCATGGAGGCCCTTGCTGCCGGAATGCCGTGGCGTCACTATTTGACGCACTTCATTGCGGCACTTCGGGGGGGATTCGATGGCCAGGCTGATTGCTCGAACAAGTCTTTTTTCCAGCACCGTCATGCTGGCGGTTCTGTCATACAGCGGTGCTGCCGGAGCGCTCGATAGCAGCAGTGCCAACACCAAGGTGGTCGTGACACCGCTTGCCTCGACCACGGTGACCGCCAGCGGGCAGCCGATCGTGCTGCCGCAGAAGAACGTGCAGGTGTTGGTGTCTTCTTTCGAGATCCCGCCAGGAGCCACGTTGCCGGTACACAAGCACCCGTCCGCGCGCTACGCCTACGTGCTTGAGGGCCAATTGCAGGTGACCAATGTCGATACTGGCAAGAGCACCAGTTACAAGAAGGGCGACTTCATCGTCGAGATGATTGGTACCTGGCATCAGGGCTCAAATGTTGGGGCCGAACCTGTCAAGCTCTTGGTGATCGATCAGGTCGAGGAAGGCACCCCCAACACCGTGCTGAAGCAATAGGCGATTGTCCTACTCGTGCCTGAGCGCTTCGATCGGGTCGAGCCGGGCGCCGCGCAGGGCTGGGAAGAAGCCGAAGACCATGCCGATCAGCGCCGAAAAGCCGACGGCGAGCAGCACCACAGCCAGGCTCGGGGCGAACGGGATGGATAGCGCCAGCGACGCAGCCCAGGCCAGCGCCAGGCCGATGGCGATGCCGATCAGCCCGCCAAGCAGCGACAGCACCGTAGCCTCGACCAGAAACTGGACGAGGATATGCTTTTCATGAGCGCCGATGGCCAGCCTGATGCCGATCTCGCGCGTGCGCTCGGTGACCGATACCAGCATGATGTTCATGATGCCGATGCCGCCGACAAGCAGGCTGACGCCGGCGACAGCKCCCAGCATGCCGGTCATGGTGGCGGTGGCACTCGCCATGGCGTCGGCGATCTGGGTCATGTCGCGCACCGAAAAATCGTCCTCGCGGTCGGCGGTGACGCGGCGCGTGTCACGCATGATGTCTTCGATGCGCGCCTGGACCACCTGYGTGGGGGTGACGTCGTCGGCTGCGATATAGATCGTTTCGATGTCGCGGTTGCCGGCGATGCGCCSCTGGAAGGCGGAGAGCGGCATCAGAACGACATTGTCCTGGTCCTGGCCAAAACCGGAATAACCCTTGGGCTCGAGCAGGCCGATGACCTTGCAGCTCATGCGGCCGACTCGGATGGCCGCCCCGTCGGGATCGCCGGCACCGAAGAATTGCTGGCGCACTGTTTCGCCAATCAGGCAGACATTGATGCCGCCACGCACTTCGGATTCACTGAAGGGACGGCCAGACGTCACCTTCCAGTCGCGGGCGTCGAGATAGGCGTTGTCGGTGCCGGTGATGGAGGATGTCAGGCTCTCCGTGCCGAAGACGACGCGTACCTGCTTCTGCGACGCGGGAGAGACCGCGCGGACGCCTTCGAGATGCGCGGTCAGTGCCGCCACTTCCTTTTCGCCAAGCGCTCGGATGGTCTGCTGCGGGCCTGAGCCGGGGGCGGGAGGGCGGCCGGCGCGCACGATCAACAGATTGCTGCCGAGCTGCGAGATGTCTGCCTTGACCTTGGCCGTTGTGCCGCTGCCGATGGTCAGCATGGCGATGACGGCGGCAACGCCGATGACGATGCCAAGCAATGTAAGGAACGAGCGCAGCGCATTGCGGCGAACCGAACGAAGGGCCAGGCGGACGGTTTCCCAGATCATGCCTATGCCGCCTCGAGCTTTTGGGTGTCGGAGGCAATATGACCGTCGCGAAAGGCTATGGTGCGGCCGGCATAGGCGGCGATGTCGGCTTCGTGAGTGACCATGACGATGGTGAGCCCGTATTCCTCGTTGAGGCGGGTGAGCAGTTGCATGATCTCGTGGCTGCGGGCGGTGTCGAGATTGCCGGTAGGTTCGTCAGCGACAAGCAGAGTAGGGCGGGTGACGATGGCGCGCGCGATCGCCACGCGCTGCTGCTGGCCGCCTGAAAGCTCGGCTGGTGTGTGGTGTTCGCGGCCTTCGAGCCCGACTTCGGCAAGCGCCTTCATGGCCAGCGCACGCCGTTCATGGGCTGCCACGCCGCGATAGATCAGCGGCAGTTCGACGTTCTCCGCCGCCGTGGTGCGCGGCAGCAGATTGTAGCCCTGGAAGACGAAGCCGATATAGAGGTTTCGCAGCGCGGCGCGACGGTTGCGGTCGAGGCGGCCCGCATCGGTGCCCATGAAGCCGTAGCGGCCTGACGTCGGCGTATCGAGGCAACCGACAATGTTCATCGCTGTCGACTTGCCCGAACCGGACGGGCCCATGATGGCGACGAACTCGCCCTGGCCGATCTCAAGATCGATGCCGGCGAGCGCGCGGACCTCGGCCTCGCCCTGGCCGTAGGTTTTCCAGACCTTGTCGAAGACGATGAGCGGAGCCGGGCCCATGACCGTTCTCAATTGGCCTTGGCCGACGAGGATGCGGTGATGACCGCATCGCCCGCGGCGAGGCCGGAGACGATCTCAGTGCGGTCGCCGTCCGTTGAGCCAGTCTTGACCCGCACGGCAACCGGCGCGCCGTTTTTGAGCACATAGAGCGTGCGTGATCCGTCGGCCGGCGTCGAGGCCGGGCGACTGCGGTCGGTCGGACCGCGATTGGGCCGGCCCAGGAACAGGTTCTGCAGGCTGAAGCCCGAGTTGCGTGCCGTTGGTGTCGGCCGGTAGCGGAAGGCGGTCGCCGGCACGGTGAGCACGCCCTTGGCCTCACGCGTGACGATCGCGACCGTGGCGGTCATGCCTGGGCGCAGCAGCAACTCGTCGTTTTCGACATCGAGCCAGGCATTGTAGGTGACCACCCCGTCGGTGGTGACCGATGCATAGGCGATATCGCGGATGGTGGCGTCGAAGCTGCGGTCGGGAAATGCATCGACGGTGAAGCGTGCGTTCTGGCCTTTTGCCACCGAGCCGATGTCGGCCTCGTCGACGGCGGCCTTGAGTTCCATCTGGGAAAGATCGGCAGCGAGCACGAACAGCACGGGCGCCTGCATGGAAGACGCCACAGTCTGGCCCGGATTGACCGAGCGCGTCAGCACCACCCCATCGATAGGCGCGTAGATCGTGCTTTTGGCGAGGTCGGCCTGCTGCAGCTTGAGATCCGCTTCGGCGATGGCGAGATTGGCCTCGGCCATGTCGAGCGCGCTTTGGGCGCGGTCGCGCTCGGCGGTGGCTGCCTCGAGCGCTTGCGTCGTGGCCATGCCGCGTTTCGTCAGTTCCTCGGCCCGGGTGAGCGTGCGGGCGGTCTCGGACAGCGTAGTGCGCGTATCCTCGACCTTGGCTGCAGCTGCCTTGGCGGACGCCTCGGCGCGTTCGATCTGTGCCGAGAGCCTAGACGTGTCGAGGGCGGCGAGCATGTCGCCCTTCTTGACGTGCTGGTTTTCGACGACCGCGACCGAACGTACGACGCCCGACAGTTCGCTCGATATGTCGACCTGGGTGAGGGGCTGGAGATTGCCGGTGGCGGAAACCTGGACGGTGAGATCGCCGATTTCGGCAGCCTGGGTGGTGTAGACCATCTTTTCGGAAGGTGCTGCGAACCACGGATAGGCGGCATATGCGCAAGCTGCAGCAACCAGCGCCACAAGCAGCCAGAACCAATTCTTGCGCCGGCGCGTGGAGCGTCCTTTGCCGTCCAGGCCGAGTGCCGCCTCGATGGAGGGCGGGCTCGCCTGTTCCGTGCGATCTACAAGCTGGTCCAACCCAGATCCCTTCGATGGTTCCAGAAATGAGGTTTAGAGCCTGCTCTAATCCATTTGATCTCGCATGACTCTGTCGGAAAAACGGTCCCACTTTTGAAGAGCATGCATTAGAATCACAGATCGGCTGTATGGACCCGGAATTCAAATTAAATTTCGCTCATGTTGCCGGCTGCGGAAGGAGCAAACATGACGATCGAACGCAAGTATTTTATCTATGACGTCTTCACCGAAGACAGGCTGGCCGGCAATCCGCTTGCAGTGGTGGTCGATTCCAAGGGGCTGAGCTTGGCCGCAATGCAGGCCATCGCCAGGGAATTCAACCTGTCGGAAACGGCCTTCGTGCTGCCGCCGGAAAACCCCAAGCACAAGGCGCGGGTGCGGATATTCACGCCGGATTACGAGATGCCTTTCGCCGGACATCCGACGGTTGGCACAGCAGTCGCACTGACGGAGATGGGGCAGGGAGGCGATCTCGCCGGCATCTTTGTGCTGGAAGAGAATATCGGCCTGGTGCGCTGCGCCGTGAACAAGGTCGGCAATGGCCTGTTTGCCGAATTCGATCTGCCCAAGCTGCCCGAGGCGATGCCGCTTGCCGCCAGCGCTGACGCGGTTGCTGCAGCGCTCGGCCTTGCGCCTCACGAGATCGGCTTCGAGAATCATCGCGTATCGCTGTGGTCGGCGGGTGTTCCCTACATCACCGTACCTGTGGCCGACATGAAAGCCGCCAGCCGCATCCGCTTCGACAACGAGGCCTGGTTCACATTTTCACCGCGCAAGAGCGACTCCGCGGTCGCGAGCGCTTACATCTATTGCCGCGAGACCGTGGGCCACGACAACGCCTTCCACGCCCGCATGATCGTTCCCGGCAGCCCGTCCTATGAAGATCCGGCCACCGGCTCGGCGGCTGCGGCCTTTGCCGGCGCCATCATGCATTTCGACAAACCGACCGATGGCGTGTCGCGATTCTGGGTCGAACAGGGAATCGAAATGGGCCGGCCGTCACGAATCAGGCTCGAACTGGACGTCTCAGGTGGAAATCTTGTCGCCGCACGCATCGGCGGGCACGCCGTGAAGACCGCTGAGGGCACTATTTACGTCTGATTTGCAGGAATTTTTGCCGACGTGAAGAAAAAGCGCCGGAGGGGGTGGACAGGGAAAAATGGTATGGCTATATGCCGCCACGGTCGTTGAAACGACTGTGTGGGTGCGTAGCTCAGTTGGTAGAGCAGCTGACTCTTAATCAGCGGGTCACAGGTTCGATCCCTGTCGCACCCACCACTAACTTCCTGAAATCATTAAATTTTCGCTGATTGGCCGAGATGTGAGATTGGAAACGGTTTCCAATCTTGACGCTTGGTTTCCAATTCGCGTTCTGTTCTTGTTCTAACTCGGGCTGTCGAACCTCGTGTAGCGCGCAACTTCGGTTGGCATGTTTGCGCAACTTGAGTTGGCACCAATTCGCGCGCCGACGAATAGGCGTTGAACGTCAGTTGAAGCCGTTAGCCGCAACAGCCGGTACCGTGGCCCGGCCAGGTCCGGGCAAAACCCTCGCCAACGAGTGCACCCCCAACGTCGACGCCATCAACTTTGTCATCGCCAAGGTGCGGCCGTATCGGTCAAGGCCGCGCCGCTCGATCGCGTAAGCACCAGCGCTCAATAGCTCAGTAAGGCGCTTGGTTGCGCGTGCAGCACGCTCGCGCTCGGCTCTACATTTGCCACCGGCGCTGTTCTTTCAAGCGTCGCCTGGGCCAGTGATGCGGACTACGATGTGCGCCCGGTTCACGACTGCTACTGCTTTGAACCAAATCAGGATGCGCATGAAGCTCTGTGTCGTTCCGGGTTCGGCGGACGCGTACAGGTCGTGTGAAGCGAAATGCGGATTGGTCMTGAGCCTGGAAACCGGTCCAGGCGTCGCGCAACTCGCTGCTGTCACGTTGCAGCGACCACATAGAGGAAAGGATGCTGCGCCGACGGTGATTTTGGGAACCCGCGGGGCGCATTTATATAATCGACTGGCAACGGTAGAAGACCTATCCGTCAGAATCTGACACTTGGAGTGTGTAGCGCGTGTGCCTGCGCTCACCCGCTTTTGTTAGGGCACGTTTGGCAACCAAGTCCTGCAAGTCTCTTGTCGCTGTGGCGCGGGATGCCTGTGTGATGGCGATATAGTTCTCGGCGCTGAGCCCCCCTTTGAAGCCGTCAATGCCCTCGCGGAACATCCGGGCGATGGCCTTTTCCTGGCGCTCGTTGAACTGACCTCGGTAGCGTTCGTAAAACTTGGCCTTGGCGACGGAGAATTCGACACGCGCGAGCGTTACGCGCTGCGCTTCAAGGATCGTGTTGGCGAAATAGAGCAGCCATTCCGTAATCGCATTGCTCTTATTGCTGGACTCCAAGTTGTCGTAATAGGCCTTGCGGTGCCGTTCGATCGTGTAGGCCAACGCGATGAGGCTGGGCTCACCCAGGTTTTGCGCCAGAGCTTTTTCGCACAGAGCACGTCCTATGCGGCCATTACCGTCCTCGAACGGGTGAATGCTCTCGAAGTAAAGGTGCGTGATACCGGCACGTGTCAACGCAGGAAGCGGCAGCTTGCCTTTGGGCGAAGTATCGTTGAACCACGTAGCGAAGGCGTCCATTTCGGTTTTCACACGCACCGAAGGGGGAGCTTCGAAATGAACTTTTGGCTTATCCAGCCGATTGGAAACGATCTGCATGGCATCGGCATGCTGGCGATAGTTGCCAATGGCCTCGACACGCCGCTCACCCGACATCACCATCTTATGCCAAGCACAGAGCGTGCGATGCGAGAGCGGATCGGCAAAATGCAAATACACGTCGGCCATCATTTCAGCGATGCCGCGCTCGGCAGGCGGAATGCGCCTGGTAGTGCTGTACAAACCAAGTTGTTGGCGCAGGGATGATTGCAGGCTTTCGCGATTTAGATACTCCCCCTCAATCGCCGACGTCTTCAAGGCCTCTTCGCTGATGAGATCGATGCGGATCTGGTCGCGTTCGTGAGAACCGACATGGCGAAAGACTCCCAGGAACTCGCCCGATCGCAACAGGAAGTCGTTTTCTAGCGGCTCCAGTACCTTCTTGTCGTAGGTAAAATTAGGCCAGTCGGCCTGCTGCCAATTCCACACCATGAGTTATAGGGCTCCTTTCTATAGCTCACGATATGTTTAAGCATGAGCTATAGCAATCTTCTCTATGCCTCAGAAGTCGCGGCTTTGCGGCGCGGCACAAAGGTTGGGCCAAGTGACAACAAACGCTGCCGTTCTTCCTCCCAGAGCGATCACATCCTCGATGGTTTGGTGAACTGATACCGAGTGGCCGTTCCCATCCGAGTTCGTCGCTGTCGTGCGAATGAACGTATTGCCGTCGTCTTACCTAAGGTTGGACGCCAGTCTTGAGCGGAGAGGCGGGTGCCCAACACATCAAATGCCCGACCCAGTCGAGAGCGACTTCTTTGGTCTTGGCGCGCCATGTCTGGAATGGCTGGCCGCCTTGCGCCTTGCTTACACGGGCCCCCCATTCCTGCATCGCCCAGATCAGCACCACCTCTGAGTCGTTGCACATGGCGGTGCGAAATGCGCCGACGAGCTCGAGCCCAAGTTCCTTCGCCTGCCCGAGCCAATGCTCCGACACCAGTTGCAGATAGTCTGTGCAAAGCCAGCCTGGTTTGATGCTGACGATCTCATGCAGGAACACCTTGGCACCCACGACGGTGCCTTCGGCACAAAGCTGTCCGATATGGGGCGAGCAGGGGGCTGCAATCAACACGCGGTCGAAGCCGCTCGATGCCGGCCAGCCTGATTTTTTCGCCGGAGATCCAGACGGTGTCGCCGTCGACGACGCAAATTGTCCGTTGCGGCCCGTTGCAATGGGCCATCGGCTCGGCCGTGGCCGGCGCTGCCGCGTTGACGGCAACGAGCAGCAATGCTGCCCGGCTGGCACGCCGAACGAGATACCGACGAACCGTCTTCCTGACATGGCGCGCAACATAGCGATGCCGTAGTGGGCAATTCACGGGCATAAGGACGAATGTCAACTTTGGGGTGGTGGAAACCTGTCCGTCCGCTTTCCGTGGACAAGTGATACTTGACGTTTGGTCAGCCGAAGCGACCGACAGCTTTGCGCCTAGTAGCGGCCATTGAAGTGACCGTTGCTAACGCCTGAAAGCGGACATTGCTGGCGACCATTGGAGTTCGCGGTTGTGCCATTTTCCGACATTTTCGCGGACAAGAATGCCACGCATTCCAGCCGGGCATCCGGCACAGCGGGACACTACTTCAGTTTGCCGATGAGAGCCTTGCCATCCGTATAGTACGGATCGCCGCCACCGTTTCTGCCGTCTTTGGTGTTGCCAACCCCGGGAATTTCGTAGCTGGACGAAATCTCCCCGGCTTTTGTGAGATCGCCGATTACCAAGTCTCGTTCGGCATCCACATCGGGTCCTATGTGATGGGTAATCTGGCCCGTGTCATGACTGAGTCCGACCCCGCGATCGAAACTGGCTGAACCGAGCCAAATCGGACGCCCTTCGCTGTCCGATTTCTTCGTCTGCCAGAAACGCACATGATGGCGCTGGTCAGCACTGTCCCCAACAGGCATTTCAAAAGCCAGATCTTGTTTCCTACCCTCGAAAATAAGTGGACTGACGGGTGCATCCAAATCGGGTCGATGTAGAACGACGCTGAGGCCGATATCAACTGAGGAGCGTAGCGTGATCTTATCTGCAGGATCCCAATGCGCGGCCGCGAATGCGCGGATCACTTGCTCCTTTGAGCCGACGAGGCCGACATTTATTGGATCGCCAGGAATGTCCTGATCCGTATGCGTCACCATGCTGTCGAAATCAGCCACTCGTGATGCATCCCGAAAGAGCCAGATGTCAGGCACAATGAAGTATGCGACAAGCAGATATGCAACGACCAATCCAAGTACAATGGTTGCCGCGGTTCTTCTTCGAGTACGATGTTGAGTCATGGGAATGTACCGAAACCGTTCCGATCGTGGTCGAGCCGCCCGTCAGCTTGCAGGCGAGCATGTTTGTTTCTGTACGTAGCAGGCCTCCCGTAAATTGAACTTTGGAGAAGGTTCCGAAAACATCCGATTTCGGTCCGTAAGATCTGTCCCGGAAAGTCAACCAAACGTACCAGGTACGGACGCAATTCCAAGTTCAACGCTGCTCACGCGGTCGCCTTTGTGCGCACTCAGTGGATCTTATTCCAAGGCTGGTCGATCAATTCGCTTAATTTCGTCCGGCAATCAACACCTCAAATAGGAATGCAATGAGAGGTCATATTAGGGCGATTATGGTTTCGCCAATAACAAGAAGAGGTTCTCTTGGGGAGTTCGATATCAGCTATAACGCTGCTGCGGAACGGGTACTAGGCTTTTCGAATTCGCCCGCCAGCAATCCGGCGGGAGAATCCTTGGCAACTAACTGCACCCATAGTGCGGTCTGGTCGACATGTGCATGTATCCCTCTATTGAGCTTCTTGGCATGCTCGAAGAGCCTTGAGGGCAGCGTCGGTTCCGGTGAGACTCAGGACAATGGGATCACGCCCTGTCGGGGTAATAGTCAGCGTCTTTTTCTTGGCAAGATCGTAGATGAATTCGGGATTATTGACCCAAACGTAGGCTCCTTTGTACCCGTCCATCATCTGCCGGCCGGTCGCCTCTCCGCTGAATTGCTGCCCGTCAACGTCGAAAAGCACGGAAATCTCTTCGCCCGTACCGACCCCTGCACCTGCCTTGGTGTAAAGTGCCAGGTAGCCGCGTGCCTGCGCGTCCGGCACGATGCCCATCTGGAACTGCGTCTCGGCGGTCAGGTTCTTGGCAATCAGGCAGCCGCGATCCTGACCGTCGGTGACATAGATGTCCCACTCGGCTTCCGATCCGTATTTCTTGTACGTATCGGCGGCCGCGGCTGTTGCAGTTAGGACTGCAAGGACCAACGCGGTGCCGATTCCCATGTGAGTGTACATAGTTCTCTCCTGTGCTTCTGGGTTGGTAACGTTCAGCGTCTCTTCGAGGCGCATCGCCTCCTAGTTCGTCACATCGCGGCTATGGCGATGGTGTTCCGAGGCAATGTGGACAAGCAGGGCCGCACGAACGGCGACGTTCCCATCCTGTCTTGTTGGACCGCGGGGGACTCGCCCACTAATTGCTCCGGTTAAGGTTCAGAGATCGATCGCCGTGCCGGAGTAAGCTCAGAACGCGCCTGCCGCGAGCGTTTGCGTGTAAATTACGTGGGCGGCGTGAACCTGATGCGCGGGGCGCTCGGAGGCTCTCGCCTGTCCTCGAGACCAGAACCGGCGTAGGCGCTGCAGTCGCCTGAGGTCGGTGTCTGGCGTGCACATGGGGATCTCTCGAGATGCGCACTTTGTGCGCGAGAGCTGGATGTCGGGAGAGGTGACGGGGGGCGGATACCGGCCGGAAGCGCCAGAGTTCTGGCGATAGAACTCACCGCCGAGTATCGACGCGTGATTGGGCAACGGCCTGCTTCTCCCGAAGCGCGGCTTCAACCTCGCGCGCCAACCGCTCGACAAGGTCTTGCCATTCGGCCCTCCTTGCCGCACGTATTGGCGGCGGAAGCTGATCGACGCTCGACAGCGCCGCCTCGGCTTCCGCAAGTCCGTCGCACATATCGGAAAAATTCTGATCCGCCTGGATCATTCGACGGATTGATAGCTCAAGCTCAGGAAATCGGCGGAGTGCTGCCGATAAAGCTGCACGCGTTCTTGTCGCTCTTTGCTCCATCTCGCTACCCACAGGAGGAAAAAAGCTAGTCACCAAGCCATTGCTGGAGCAAGCACCGGAATGTTAATTACATGAGCGATTATGTAACGGAAGAATAAAAAGAAGCCGCGCAAGTCGCGGAAGCGGCAAAAAGGGGGCGGTTGTGATCCACGAGGAGGTCCCCGCAAAAGGGGAGGCCGATCTTCCGGTCGAGGACTGTCGCGCCCAGTTAGCGCGCATCCTGAGCAGCGCCGACTTCGGCGCAACTGACCGCAAACACAGGTTCCTCCGCTATGTCGTGGATGAGGCTTTGGCAGGGCGCGGCAGCCGCATCAAGGCCTATTCGATCGCGGTCGAGGTGTTTGGCCGCGATGCTTCTTTCGATCCTCAGGCGGATCCGATCGTCCGCGTCGAAGCGGGCCATCTCCGCCGCACGCTCGAACGGTACTATCTGACCGCGGGCCAGGCCGACCCCATACTTATCAGCATCCCGAAGGGTGGCTACGTTCCCACCTTCTCGCTGCATCATGCGCCCAGACCTGCTCCCGAAGAGCGCACAGGCGCTGCTCCCCCCGCGCCCCCGCGGCCACGCTTGCGAAGCAAGCCTCGGTTCATAGCAGCAGCCGCGATATCGGTTGCAGTTGCGATGATGCTTGTCTGGTGGGGGTACTCATTCCGACTTCCGCCAAGCAAGCCGGAAATCCCGCGCTTGCTGGTCGAGTGGTTTGACGACCTGGCGGGAACGGACGAATCTGCGGCTCTTGCCCGCGGGCTCACGCAGGAAGTCATCGGTCAGCTCTCCAAGTTCAAGGACGTCATTGTCGTTCAGTCGCCCGCCGCGGCGACACATTCGCAGGTTCGGTACGCAGTTGCAGGAAGCGTAGATCTGTCGGCCGGCACCTTCCGGTTTCGGGTCCGTATGTTCAATCGCGCTGACGGATCGGTGCTCTGGGCGCACAGTTACGATGGCACGACGACGGTTCCTGATCTTCTGAAGGCTCAGGCCGATGTTGCCAGCAAGGTAGCGACAAGCCTGGCACAGGCGTACGGGATCATCTTTGAGGCGGACGCTAGGCTCGCTATCCCCAACCCTCCTGACGACTGGGCCGCGTATTCCTGCACGCTCTCCTATTATTCGTACCAAGTCAGCTTCGATCCAGAAACCCGTTCATCGGTGCGCTTCTGTCTCGAGAAGGCGGTGGAGCGCTTTCCCGCTTACGCAACCGCCTGGGCGCTTCTATCATTGATCTACATTGACGAGGCACGGTTCCGTTATCCGTTCGATTCCGTGTGGCAAGCGCCTATGATCGATCGCGCCGTTGCCGCCGCCGATCGGGCGGTGGGGCTGGAGCCACTCAACGTCCGGGGTCTGCAGGCCCAGATGTTTGCTCTTTATTTCAGGCGAGAAATCGACGCGGCCTTGAGAGTGGGCAGCCGCGCAATGACCATCAACCCCAACGACACCGTATTTATGGGCGAATATGGGTTTCGGTTGGCGTTATCCGGAAATTGGCAGGAGGGGTGTGCACTGCTTGCAGAGGCGCGTGAACGCAATCCGGAGCCTCTAGCCTACTATGAGGTCGGACTTGCCCTTTGCTCCTATTTTAGCGGCGACCATCGGCAGGCAGCCATGTGGATCAGGAAAGCAAATATTCTAGCCAATGCAGTGTATCGTGTGATTGCTGCCGCGATCTTTGCCGAGGGAGGTTACAAGGCGGACGCCGAACGCGAGCGCACTTGGCTCCTGGAACATGAACCCGCCTTGGTGAGAAACGTTCGGCAAGAGGCGTTGTTGCGGTTTGGCCGTCTGGAAGATGCCGAATTGTTCCTCGGCTCGCTTCGGAAGGCGGGCTTGGAATTCCCCGATTGAAGCAGGCAAAGCCATGTCGATCCGCTCTGCTTCCTGTTGGCTACAGTAATTTACCTCCCGTATGGTGAAACAATGCGCCAAGCCTTGGGCAGGGTGACGGATTCGAATGTCCTGCCGCCATCAAGGAGAGTTGCACTATGACAACCAGACGGAACCTGCTGCTGGCCGCCACAGCTGTCGCAGCGACCGCAGCGCTTAGACCACGCGAGGCGCAGGCAGACGACAACGTGGCCGACTTCCTGTTCGTCCAGACCGCAAGCGCGATGACATTCGACAAGGCGACGAGCAAGCTGACGCTCGAAGGCATTGGCGCCACGACGTTGTTTTTCTCCGACCGTCCCGAGCGCATTGCCGGGAACATGGATACGACGGCTTTCGTGCCGTTCTGGAGCAAGGGCAAGGACAGCTTCCTGATCGATCCGCCGAACGCCGACCTGTCGATCCTGGAAGGGAACAAGCTCCAGCAGGTCGTCGTCGTCCTGGAGAATCCGGAACTGAGCGACAATAATTTGACCTACTCCGTGAAGGTGGTTGGCGGCGAGATGCCGGAGAAGGGCTCCGAGGTTTCCGTTTTCATCGACATCATCGGCATGCCCTTGACGCCGCTCTCTTATGCGGGCGTGGCAAGACGCGGCTTCCGACGGGCTGTTATTTACTAGCGCTGCCCGAAACGCGGTACCGGACTTCGAGACGACCTTAAGAGGAGTACAAAAAAATGTTGACGAAGCGAGATCTACTTCGCTCCGCTGCGGCGATCGCCGCCGGAGCCGCGATTGCGAGGCCAAGCCTGCTGATGGCGCAGGGCCATCCCGGCATCATCGAGGCCAAGGACATCGCCGAGGAAGGCTTCGTCTATGGCCTGCCGCTCGTGATGTATTATGCGGTCATGCAAGAGTTCGCCGTGGACAAGAACTCGGGGCAGTTCAAGGCGCCGTTCAACGAAATCAACAACCAGCATCACGTCGCCACCCCCGAGGATACGGCGGTCATCACGCCGAACAGCGACACCCCTTATTCGTTCATCTGGCTGGATTTGCGCGCTGAGCCGATGGTTATCTCGGTGCCTATGATCGAAAAGGACCGCTACTACTCGGTCCAGCTGATCGACGGCAACACCTACAATTTTGGCTATATCGGCACGCGCGCCACGGGGGCCGAGCCGGGCGACTATCTGGTGGTCGGCCCAGACTGGAAAGGCGAGAAGCCCAACGGCATCAAGCAGGTCTTTCAATCGACGACGCCGTTCCCGCTCGCGCTTATCCGCACCCAACTCTTCAACCCCGACGACATATCGAACGTCGAGAAAATCCAGGCCGGCTACAAGGCGCAGCCGCTTTCTGCCTTCGCAAAACAACCCACACCGCCTGCCGCGCCGAAGATCGATTTCCTTCCTGCCACCACTGCCGGGATCAAGGACAACTTCTTCCAATATCTCGACGCAGCCCTGCAATTCGTCCCCGAGACGCCAAGGGACCAGGCTGTTCGCGCGAAACTTGCGAAGATTGGCATCGGTCCCGGCAAGACCTTCGCGTTCAAGGATCTGTCGCTCGAACACAAAGCCGAAATCCTGGTGGCCATGAAGCAGGGTGACGACAAGGTCAACAAATGGCTGGCCAGCGGAAACAAAGATATCAACGGCTGGAACGTTGGCTCGTTCTTTGGCGACGAGGCCTTCTACAACGGCGATTGGGTGATGCGGGCTGGCGCTGCCAAGGGCGGTCTCTTGGGCAACGATGCCGTGGAAGCGATGTACCCGTATACACGAACGGACGCGACCGGTGAGCCGCTCGACGGCAGCAAGCACAACTACACACTCACCTTTCCCGCCGGGCAGCTCCCGCCGGTGAATGCGTTTTGGTCGGTTACGATGTACGACGGCAAGAGCCAGTTCCTGGTCAAGAACCCGATCAATCGCTACCTCATCAACTCTCCGATGTTGTCGGCAATGAAGAAGGACGCCGACGGCTCGCTGACGCTGTATCTCCAAAAGGACAGCCCCGGTGCGGACAAGGAATCAAATTGGCTTCCAGCACCCGATGACAAGATCTACCTCGTGATGCGCCTATATTGGCCGAAGCCCACGCCGCCTTCGATCCTGCCTGCGGGACAGGGCACTTGGCAGCCACCCGGTATCAAAGTGGCGAACTAAGGGCACGCCGGCGGCCAGCCATCAGGGCTCGTCGCCGCTCGCCGCTTGAAGTCCAGCTGATCGGGGCTAAGCCGCCGACGAAGGATCTGCTGCGCCCCGGAACAGACCGGCAGTTTATTGCCGGTCTCAGCCCAGCAACCGTCAGTCATTATCCAGGTCATTGGACCCGAGAAAATCTTGGAGGAAGTCATGAACATTACACGTCGTACCGTATCGATCGCCGGCCTTCTTGCCGCAACGTCGATCACGTCGATAGCTCGCGCCGACGACGGCATCATCTCGGACCTCATGGAAGGTTCTGACGAATTCGCTCTCGCAGTCGAGGCCTATACGTTCGGCTATCCGCTGGTCACGATGGAAATGACCCGTCGCGTCATCACCAACGTCGCCGAGCCAAAGGGAACAAGGGCCCCGATGGGGCATCTCATCAAGCTGCGCGAATACCCGAACTCTTCGTTCCGGGATGTGACGGCTCCGAATGCCGACACATTGTACACCTCAGCGTTTTTCGATGTCGGCCAGGAACCCTGGGTCGTCAGCATTCCGGACCTGAACGACCGCTACGCCCTTTTCCCGATGCTCGACGGTTGGACGAAGGTGTTCGACGTTCCGGGGAAACGCACCACCGGAACCGGTGCGCAGACCTTTGCCGTGACCGGTCCCGGCTGGGAAGGTACGCTGCCGGAGGGCGTCACGCAGTACAAGTCACCGACCAGCATCGTCTGGCTGATCGGGCGAATCTATTGCACCGGCACGCCCGAGGATTATGCCGCGGTTCACAAGATCCAGGACGAGGTGAAGCTTTATCCGCTTAGCGCCTACGGCAAGGATTGGACGCCGCCGGCAGGCAACGTCGACCCGTCGATCGACATGAAGACGGCAGTGCGCGATCAGGTCAACAAGATGGACGCGGTCGAGTATTTCACCCTGCTCGCCGGACTTCTGAAAACCAACTCGCCGACCGAAGCAGACGCGCCGATGGTCGAGAAACTGGCCCAGATCGGCATCGTGCCGGGGCAGGATTTCGACAAGTCGAAGTTCGATCCGGCCTTCGCCAAGCGTGTTCCGCAGTTCGCCTTCGCCCGCATCATGCTGCATTTCAAGTTCAGCGACGGCGACGTCAAGGACATTAACGGCTGGGGCTTCACGACCAAGACCGGCATCTACGGTACGGACTACGTCCAGCGTGCGCTCTTGACGGCCATCGGCCTTGGCGCCAATCGCCCGCAGGATGCGATCTATCCGACGTCCATGAAGTCGGACAGCGGTCTGATCAAAAGAGCCTACAATGGCTCGGAAAAATACGTCCTGACCTTCAAGAAGGACCTGACACCGCCGGTTTCCGGCTTCTGGTCGCTGACCATGTACGACGCGGACTACTTCTTCGTCGAAAATCCGCTCAACCGCTACTCCATCAGTGCCCGCCAGCCGCTCAAGGCCAATGCTGACGGCTCGATCGACCTGTTGATCCAGAACGAATCCCCTGGACCCGACAAGGAATCGAACTGGCTTCCTGCGCCCAAGGGCAAGTTCATTCTGATGATGCGGCTCTATTGGCCCAACGAGAGCGACCCCTCGATCATCAACGGTTCGTGGACGATTCCGCCGGTCAGGAAGGTGAGTTGAGTTCGGTTGTCGATGAGGAGAGAGCAATGATACGCATGACGAGACTGTTTTGCGCCACCGCCACGGTGCTGATGATGGGCCTCGGCGCCGCTTCCGCCGATACGGCGCCGAAGATGAAGATGACGACGCCTTTCGCACCGGGCGTCGCCGTGCCGGACGAGATCGAGTCCTCGATCGGGACGCTGAATCTCAACTACGGCTACCCGTCGGCCGATACCGTCGACAAAATCTACGACAATTTGGACCGTTCGCGCGCGCTGCAGGCTTATCTGCTGGCCATTCCGATCGTAAATCAGGCCGGCATGCGCGACTCGATACGCAAGTTTGGCCCTGATAACCAGACCGACGTGATCTGGGAAAATCTGGTCGATCCGAGGAGCGTAGAGCTGACGGCCAACGATAATACGATCTACAACTACGTTTGGGTCGACACGAGCAAGGGACCGTTGGTGGCCGAGATTCCGCCCAAGGTTCTGGGGATGGTCGACGACTTTTGGTACAAGTGGGTGGCCGACATCGGCATCACGGGGGCCGACAAAGGCGAAGGCGGCAAGTACCTCCTGTTGCCGCCTGACTTCAAGGGCGACATACCCGCCGGGTTCCACGTCGTGCGGCCGAGCACCTTCGGCAGCTACCTCGTGTTTCGCGCCTTCGTTGTGGACGGTTCCACCCAACCTGGGGTCGACTCGGTCAAGAAGAACCTTCGGATCTATCGCCTGGACGAGGCCGCCAACCCACCGCCGATGAAATTCGCCAATGCCTCGGGAATTCCATCGAACTTCGTCGCACCTGGTGACTACTCGTTCTGGAGCCTGTTGAACCAGGTCATCCAGGAAGAGCCAGCTGACGGTTCCGATCCAACCACCTTGGGCCTGTTCGCCTCGATCGGCATCGTCAAGGGCCAGCCCTTCAATCCCGATGAGCGGATGAAGAAGATCCTCACCGACGCCGCCAATATCGGCGCCGTGACGGCGCGGACAATTGCCTTCAAGGTTCGCGCGAAGGATGCGTATTTCTATCCGGACAGCACTTGGCGCCTGCCGTTTTTCGGCGGCTACAAGTTCGAGTCCGCGCCCGGTGTCAGCAACCTGGATGGTGCTGTTTTCTACTATTACTTTGCCATCGGCGTCACGCCGGCGATGGAGGAAAAGATGGTGGGCGAGGGCTCGCAATATCCTTGGTCGGTTCAGGATTCGGAGGGCAATCCCTTTGATGGCGGCAAGACTTACAAGCTGCGCCTGCCGCCAAATATCCCGGTCAAAGATTTCTGGTCGGTCATCGTTTACGACAACCAGACCCGCTCCATGGTGCAGACCGACCAGCAAGCCCCGAGCGTCAGTAGCCAGGGCAAGGGCGTTAAGACCAATGCGGATGGTTCGGTAGATGTCTACTTCGGACCCAAGGCACCGGCGGGAATGGAGAACAACTGGGTGCAGACGATTCCGGACAAGGGCTGGTTCATGATCCTTCGCCTCTACGGTCCGCTGGAACCCTGGTTCAACAAGACCTGGAAGCCGAGCGAGATCGAACTTGTGAAGTGATGCGGCACTTGTCCACGTCAGTTTGATCTCAAGTCGAGATTTGAGGAGGCCGACGCCTCCTCAAGGCTGGCTGCAGCGAGTCTTTCAAGACTGATCCCTGAAAGAATGCCGGGCGCTGCAGCAACACTAGTAACGCGCGCATGGTCGAGAAGAGGAAGCGAAGGAAGTGAAACGAATCTGCCTACTGGGCTTGCCGGTGAGCGTCATGGGCGTGCTCTCGGCAGCTTGCGCCGCTCAGGCGCAGGAAGACGCCGACGAACTGGCCAAGCAACTCTCCAACCCGATTGCCAGTCTGATAAGCGTGCCGCTGCAGAGTAACTTCGAATCGGGCGCAGGTGTCGACGGCGACGGCTTCGCCTACACCCTGAACATCCAGCCCGTCATCCCGATCTCGATCAGCGACGATTGGAACCTGATATCGAGAACCATCCTGCCGATCGCTTTTCGGGACTACCTGCCACCGCCGGACGGCAACACATTTGGGCTGGGGGATATCACCCAGAGCCTGTTCTTGTCGCCGAAGGCGCCCGGGCCGGGCGGACTGATCTGGGGTGTCGGGCCTGTGTTCCTTATACCGACGGCCACCGAAGACTATCTCGGCACCGACCAGTTCGGAGTTGGGCCGACTGGGGTCGCCCTTAAGCAAACCGGGCCATGGACGATCGGTGTGCTCGCCAACCACATCTGGTCGGTCGCCGGAGAAGGCGAACACGAGGACGTCAATCAGACGTATCTGCAGCCCTTCGTTTCCTACGGTCTCGGCCATGGCAGGACAATCTCACTGAACACTGAATCAAGTTACGATTGGGCCGCCGACCAATGGACCGTGCCAATCAACCTTGCCGTATCGCAGGTGTTCAAGATCGGTGACCAGGTGATGAGCTTCCAGGTCGGAGGCAAATACTACGCGCAAGCCCCAGAGGGAGGTCCAGATTGGGGCATTCGCACGACACTTACGTTGCTCTTTCCCAAGAAGTGACTGTGGCCAACTGACTGCATAGCGGCGGGAAGACGCGGCATGTACGGGCAGCCCGGCATGCGACTTGATTGAGGGGACCAAACGTATGAATCTAAAAATGCCTTGCGCCGCCGGCGCACTTCTCGTGGGCTCAATGAACCTCGCTGCTGCCGCGGATCAAATACATCCCGGCGCCGAAACGTTGGCGTACCAGACCCCTTCGGGTTGGACATTTACAGTCTCCGCCTATGGCTGGTTGGCCGGCATCGAGGGCACCGTGGGCGCCGGTGGCCGTGTCGCCAATGTCGACGCCAGCATCGGCGATATATTGTCCAACTTCGACATTGCGGTGATGGGCCTGGCCGAGGCTCGTTACGAGCGATTCGGCGTCTTCACCGATTTCAACTATGTGCAGTTGTCGGCATCGCAGGACACACCGCTCGGCCTGCTGGCAAGCAGTGCCGATGTCACCGTGGAAAACCTGATGTGGACTCTCGCGGCCGAGTACCGGCTGCTTGAGCAGCCCAATGCCAGTATCGACGCGTTCGCCGGCTTCCGGCTGTTTTCGGTCCGTAGCGAACTCGATTTCAATCCACCTGGACTGATCGGCGGCACTGAATTGTCTGAGACCGAAACATGGGCTGATCCCATATTCGGTTTCAAGGGGCGCATCTCGGTTACCCCCCAACTCTCCCTGACGGGCTGGGGATTGGTAGGCGGCGGCGCCTCCTCGGAAATTGTGTGGGACCTGATGGGCGGCGCTGACTACCAGTTCACAGAATCCTTTTCCGCAGTTGTCGGCTATCGCGCGGCGGGCGTCGATTATGAAAATGAGGGCTTTGTCTACGATGTGGTTCAGCACGGGCCAATCCTGGGCGCAGTGCTTCGCTTTTGACGCAGACAAGGAGAATTCAGAGATGGTAGTTGCAGCATTAAATTCTAACTCCGCGCGTCGTTCGACGACCATTGCCGCGTGCATACTCGCCTTAGGTCTAATCGCGTCGCCAGCCAGCGCCCAGCAGATCGACGCCGAAGCTGACAAGGTCCTTCATTCCATGGCAAGCTACGTCGCCGGGTTGAAGGCTTTCACAGTCAACTATGATGCAGACAGCGAGGTCATCGATCTCGACGGCCAGAAACTGCAGTACAGCGCCTCGGGGTCTGTCGCGATCGAACGTCCTGGCAAGCTCAAGGTCTCCCGCAAAGGTGCCTTCGTCGAAACGGTGCTGACGTTCGATGGCAAGACCATCTCGACCTACGGCAAGAAGGCCAATGCCTACGGTCAGTTCGAAAGCCCCGGACCAACCATCGACGATGCGGTCGAAGAGGTCAGGGCAGCGAGCGGTTTCGACGCCCCAGGAGCCGACCTCTTCGCAGCAGCCCCTTATGCCTTGCTCACCGAAGATGTAACGAAGGGCGTTTATGTGGGCACTTGCCTCATTGACGGCGTGGAATGCGACCACCTCGCCTTCCGCAATCCCAGAGTCGACTGGCAGATCTGGGTTCAGAAGGGCGAGCAGCCGCTGCCCCTCAAATACGTCATTACGAGCAAATGGGTTGCTGGCGCGCCGCAATACTCGGTACGTTTCAGCGACTGGAACGTGACGCCGCAGATCGACGCGGCACAGTTCACATTCGAAGCGCCTGAAGGTGCCAAGAAGCTCGAACAGATCTTCGCCGACCAGATCGGCGAGCTTTCCGTGGAGGAAGTGCAGTGACCAGACGCCATTCCAAATTAGCCGCGATTGTCGCCGCTTTGATCGCCATGGTCCTTGCCGACAGCATCGACTCGATCACGCCGTTCRCGGGCTTTGTCGGCGAGGCGCATGCGGTCGTCGGCCGACCGGCGACGCCGGGAAGCGTCGCTGGCGTTGCAAGACGCACGACGCGACGGGTGATCCGACGGTCGACCATCTATGTCAACACGCTTCCCACGGCCTGCGCACGCGTAACCGTCAACAGCGCCACGGTGTGGAGCTGTGGAGGGACATACTACCAGCCCTATGGCGGACGATACGTGGTAGTCTACATCGATTGAAACTACAGCGGCCAGAAAGGTCCAAGCAATTTCTGTCCGCAGCAGCTGGATCCACAGCCGCAGCCCAACCGGAGCCGCATTTGGTCACGTTCAGGACGTTCTAAGGTTGTACCGTAGGTCCGATCCGGGTCAACTTCAGAATTTACGTCCGCTCTCCCCTCTTGAACGCCAGAACCTGCCAGTCTTCTGTGGATGGCTCCCGCATTGCAAGAGATAATTCGACGTTCTGGCGCGTTGGTCGGGTGCAGTCTTCTGTCCGGCCTGTTGATGCAGCCATAGGAGACTGCTGGCCCTGATGGGGTCGGCAAAACAAGGTCCCAATCTGCTTAGCAGGCTATGACGCCTCGGACTGTCCGCGGGTTGTCCCTGTTTCCGGCCTGACCGGTTTCGCCATCACATCGCTTCGCTCTCACAACCTC